>CAIMFA010000706.1 GCA_903840185.1 uncultured Lentisphaeria bacterium
GGAGTTCATTTGGAATTTTGAACTGCAGCGCGCCAAACAAATTCGATTGACCTTGACCCCCCGGACCAATGCGGCAATTTATCTTGGAGAAGTTATCATTAGCGGCGAGACGGTTTTAACTTCCGAATTGACCAGAGTGATTCGCGTCAAGGATGCAAAAGGCGATTATCTCGCGGTTGGCTCCAGCGACGGTAACCTGATTATCTATTCCCTTGACGGTAAAGAATTAAGTCGTATCAAGTTCCCGGCGCGTATCAATGATATTGCAGCGATGGATGTTGACAAAGACGGCGAAATGGAACTGCTTTTAGCTTGTCAGGATACTTATTTACGCGCTGTTAAACGTAATGGCAAAGAAGTTTGGAAAGTCAAGTTTGAAAAATGTCGGCAGTATCCCGATGTTACGATTGTCAAAACCTGTGACATTAACAATGATGGCGAAGAAGAGATACTCGCGGGTTGCGACAATTGGCGCACTTACGCATTTGACCGTAACGGTAAAGAACTTTGGTGGCACGAGGTAATACATCCAACTCGCGCAGTGGAGATTGCCGATATAGATGGCGACGGAAAAGTCGAGATTCTCTGCGGTACCAGTTATGAGCGGGCGACCGTTTTAGACAATGCAGGAGTCAAGCGCTGGGGTGGCGTTTTTGGTGTAGGCTGCAGGGCGATTGCTGCTCCGCTGAATGGATACGGTAAACAGCGCAATGTAGTAATTGGAACTAACGATGGCAAAATAACTTTTCATGATTTTCAGGGCAAGGTGTTGAGTAGTTATTTTACCGGGGATGAGATTTTCATGATGGCTGTTGCCAAGGCTAAAAACGGTCGTGAAGATGTCTTTGTCAGCTCATACAACGGTTATGTCTATCGCTTCAGTGCCGACGGCAAGTTGATTTGGAGTGTTGCTGCGCCGAATAGTGTAGTTGTCGTCAAAACACTAAGTAATGGCGGAGTAGTCGCCGGTACGATTGGCGGGGATGTATGCGTCATTTCCGAGGATGGGAAAATTCTGGAAGCGGCCAGACTTACCGGACAAATCGCGGATATTCTAGTCGATGGCGGGCAATTGCGCATAGTCACACAAAAGGGCGATATCGCAACTTTATTAAACCGTTAAAGTCCAACAGCGTTAATTTGATTCATGGCATAAAAATCTTTAATCATTAAATCATATTGCAAGGGAGTTCTGAAATGATAACGAACCGTCGATTAAGAATAGCTGTTGCCGGGCTTGGACGTATTGCATGGCAGTATCATATTCCCAGCATCATAAAACATCCGCAATTCCAGTTAGTCGCCGTTGCGGATCCGCTTGCAGAACGAATTTTAGAGGTAAAAACGCAGTTCGGCATAAATAACGGATATCAATTAGTCCCGCAAATGTTAGAACAGGAAAAACCTGATATCCTGCTTATTGCGTCTCCTACCTGTTTTCATACTGAACAGACACTGCAGGCGTTCAAATCCGGCACTGATGTAATTTGCGAAAAGCCGCTGGCTTCTACCTTCGATGATGCCAAAAAAATTCAGCAGTCCATGCGTCATTACCAGCGCAAACTCATGGTTTACCAGCCGCACCGGCTGACTCCGGAAGCGGTAAGCCTCAAAAATATTCTGGAGTCCGGGGTGCTTGGCAGGATTTTCATGGTAAGGAGAACCTGCTGCAATTTCATCCGCCGTAACGACTGGCAGGCTTTCACCTCCTATGGCGGCGGGATGCTGAATAATTACGGTTCGCATTTTCTTGACCAGTTTATTTACTTGTTCGGCGGCAATTTTAAATCAGTCGATGCCGTTACCCGCAGGATAATAAGTTCCGGTGATGCCGAGGATTTTGTTAAATTACTTGCCGTCAACAACCTGGACATTACTTTCGATCTCGAAATAAATATGAGCTCGGCTTTTGCAGGGCAGGAATGGCAGGTTTGCGGAACCTGCGGAGCGGCCGTATGGCGCAGTGGTTCCGGTTGGCAGCTTAGATACTTTGACCCGGCGCATTTAAAATTACGCACAATACAGCCGGGGCTGGCGGCGGAAGGTCGTCTGTATCCATCGGAGCAGGATATCGACTGGACGGAAAAGAACATTCCTGTTGAAACAGCACAGAGCAACGGCTTTTATGATTATTGTTACAGTTATTTTGCGCTGGATGAAGCACCGCTGATCCCAGTCGAGACCACCATGGAAGTAATGAATATTCTCGAGCGCTGCCGTCAAGGCGCGCCAATACCCGCATTAAGCTGCTGACAGGAGATATTGTGAACTGAAGTTATAATTTTAGTTCATGCAGACCAGCGGGAAAGCGAAGCAAAATGCAGAAATGAAAATATATCTATAAAAGATAAGGAAACCAAAATGCACCAGCCGAAGTACTGTTTATTTTATGACAATCACACCATGCCGGCCTGTCCGGATGTCGGTGAGAATTTCGATGCTGAATTATTCACCGACCGGATCAAATCTTGCGGGGTGGATTATCTGACGTTTCATGCCCGCTGCAATATGGGCATGGCCTACTATGACACGAAAATCGGGATCAAACATCCTTCACTGAAATATGATTTGTTCGGCAGACTGGCGGACGCCTGCAAACGCAAAGATATTGCCCTGACCGCTTACCTGAACGGCGGCATCAGCAACGAGGAAGGGCTGCGGCATCGCGAATGGACGACTTTGCTGTTCGACGGGCGGGAATATCGCGAGCCGCGCTTCACACCGTATGTCCGCACGATGTGCTACAATTCTCCGTATCGCGACCACCTGATTGCGATGGTCGAAGAAATAGCCCGCAACTATCCGGTTGCCGGTTTCTTTATCGACTGTCTGGCGGGCTATCCGTGCGTCTGCCCGACTTGCGTGAAAGAAATGAAGGAACGCGGCATTGACTGGAAAATCGAGAAGGAAGTTGAGAAATTTTCCGAGTTCTCCGCCATCCGGCTGTCCCGGGACATTGCGCAAGCCGCCAAAGCGGTCAATCCTGAATTGCTACTGTATTTCAACGGGCCGTCGTATGAGGAACAGGCTGAATTCGGTACTTATATCGAATGCGAATGCCTGCCGACCGGTTCCGACTGGGGATATGAGTTTCTGCCGGCGCTGTCACACTACATGCGCACGCTCGGAGATAAGCCGGTATTGAATATGAGCGGACGTTTCTATGACTGGGGCGATTTCGGCGGATTGCGGCCGGAAGCCGCGATCAAGTCCGAGTTGCTGTACGGGCTGGCCAACGGTATGCGCCCGAACGTCGGGGGGCATTTTCATCCGCGCGGCGACATTGAAACCGCAGTGCTGGACCGGATTGAGAAAATCTATAAAGAACTCCAAACGATGGAGCCATGGTTTGACAATGCAAAAAACCTGACGGAAATTGCCATTGTTTATCCTGGTACAATCCATCAGATCCGCTTTGACAAACCGCTTCGCGGCGCCGTCAGGATGTTGTGTGAACTTAAGCAGCAGTTTGATATCGTAACTGAATTTTCCGACTGGAGCAAATACCAGATACTGGTGATCCCGGATGACGTTACTTTCAGCGGGGAAACCGCACGGCGAGTCCAGGCTCATATAGTCGCCGGGAAAGCGGTCATATCCAGCGGTATTTCCGGCATGAATCAGGAAAAAACAAATTTTGTGCTGGAACAGGAATGGGGCATAAAATTTGAAAAAGAATGCGATTTCGATCCGGCATATTTTGCCGTCGGCAAAAACTTTAATCAAGGTCTGCCGGATATGCCATTATCTTTATATTCATCAGGAATTGAAGTCGAAGCGCTGCCGGGAACAAGTACAGAAGCATATCTGATAAAGCCGTATTACAACCGGCATTGGGATGGCGAACATGCCTTCTTCTACAATCCGCCGGACAAAGTTACTAATATACCGGCGCTGACCATTTGCAAAAACGTTGCGCATTTCAGCCACCGCATTTTCTCCGGCTATCACTTGCA
>CAIMFA010000707.1 GCA_903840185.1 uncultured Lentisphaeria bacterium
CTTAACAATTTTAAAATTCTATATATGAATAATAGGTTATATAATGGAAGAAAATATAATTGAATCGTCTATATATAAAGAGATCGTTGCCTGTAAAGGCGCGTTTGATAATGCAATAGAAGGAACTTCAGATAGAGAGCGACAGCGCGTTAAGCGGGGTAAACTTCTATTGAAATTGCTTTCCACCATCGGCAGCGAGGACTTCCTGCTCTGGCTGAGGACTGCTGACTCGTCCGGGTACTTCTATGATTTCAAAGAATACAAAATCGTCAAGAGAAATACTTTTAAAAAAGACATTATAGACCTTAAAGAATTACCGAAAATAATTGAGACCGCCGAACAATGTTTCGGAAAAGATATCAACGGGAACCAACTATTTTCTTTATTGCTGAAGTATGACCTAAGTTCCAAAGGATATGATATTAAAGATGCCAGGATGCTGATTCCGGCTATTACAGTTCTTTTGGGTAAGTTGGCGAATATTATCTACAAGCCCCAATACCAGGTCGGCGAGATTTACTATCACGGCGACATGATTGAAGTTGTGAAAGACGCCAGCCTGATCAACTTATATATGATGCAAAGTCACATTGAAACCGAAAAAGAGGCAATTGATGAACTTTGCGCCTTTGACTGGATAAATATTTCAGAGGACATTTTCCAGGAAGTCAAGTTTGATAAACGCACCCGCTGGTCTAACCGCTCCATTACATATGGAGTGGATCAAATCGTCGAAGATCCGACTTGCGAATATATCCGATTCCGAGACCGGGAACAGTTGTTAGGCAATGTCTTGATCGACGAGAACGGGATTGTTGCGCCGCAAACTTTCTGGTCTAAAAACCTCAACTATCCTGGGCGTCCATTGGAAATCCCGTTTCCGGGGGAGCAGCCATTATGGAACCTTGATCTTATCAAGGGGTATGGCAGGCAGGTCAAAGTCTTTTTGACCGACTCATTGCTGACGGCTTACCATGCCTACAAAGAAAAGCAATTAGAAGTCGAGAAGCTGAATCATGAGTTGGAGATTTTAAAGCAGAAAGATTGCGTCAGCTATCATGGGGGGAAAGATGGCGATTTTGAAAATGAGCTGAAAGAGCATGTAATCGCTGAACTCGGCAAAAAATATCCTAACTTTGAAACCTCAACAGCAAATGTTTATTATGAACAAGAATATTCTAAAGCCAGAATGATTTTTCGACTAAATGGCTATACGTTTAATTTTGCAAGAATAGGGCCATTAAATGGCGCTGTTGATCCATATGCCGACAATATTGACAAACTTTTATATGTGAAGCTACAGTCCCCGATGTTGCACGAGTCCAACGAATACCTTTTAAACTCGGTAAATCAGAGTACCGCGCCAAATGGCTATGCCCCACCTTGTTTTAATGATTATTACCACGGTGAAAGATTTAAGGTATTCTGTGCTGCCTATGAGGTGATTGCTGGCTTTATAGCCCAAAGCCGGAAAAATGACGAAGCGCGTATTAATGAAATCGGCCAGCAATTAGCGATTTTAAAAGAAATAGTCTGGAGCAGCTGGTACGGCGGTAAGGAGACAATTGATAAGGTTGATTGGTACGGGCTAAAAAACCGGCATGTGTTTTACATCATCCGGAAGCATGACAAAGTCCATTATGAAACTGCCATCCGTTGCTATTTGGAGCTGAAAGACTTTGATTCCGTTACGCTCAATTTTGTCGATTATGAAACATTATTGAATAATCCGGAATATGAAGGCATTTCCGCTAAGGAATTCATAGAATCTATCCCGCCGGATTTTAACATTGATATCAATGTTCTGAAAAAAAAGACCGTCTCTCAAAGTGACCCCATGAGTTTTCCAGACACCTATGACCCCGAGAAAGACGATAAAGAGATTATTGAAAACACGTTTCTCCTGAGCCCGTTGATCCTGGACCGCAGTATTACTCTGATGTATTCGGAGCAGGGCAGCGCGAAGACTTGGATCGCGCTGTCTCTAGCCAATGCGATGCTCCACGGCTGTTCTGTATTTGGATCTGGGATGGGGTGGCTGGCGCATTCGCCTAAACGCGTATTGTTCATTGATAGTGAAATGTCGAACAATAGCTTTAAAAAACGGCTAAGCTTATTAAATCCAATTTATAAAAAAATGGCAGAGCAGAGCGAACATGGGCAGCCGCCGTTTAATCTCGAATATAAACAGGTGGCGCACGAAGACTGGGACTTGACTGATGATGACGGAGAATACCGGGATAAAATCTACAAATGGCTCAAGCTTGACCGCAAGGATCATATTGACTGCCTTATTCTGGATAATCTCTCAACGCTCTCCCGTTTTAATGACAGCGGCAAGTCATGGAGCAATTTATTTGGCTGGCTGAAAAACATTTGTGAAAAAGGGTGTGCCTGCATCGTTCTGCACCATGCCAACAAGACAACTGGCGATCAACGCGGAAGCAGCATCAAATCGGCGACTGTAGATAATATCATTCGAATAAAAAAAGCATTGCCCGGCAGCAATAACAATATTGCGGTTAGTATTGCGATTGAAAAAGCTCGTGATGCTTTCGGCAAAGCCTTGGATCCATTCAACGTTATGCTAAAATTCAATAAAGATGGCGCGTTATGGACTTCCACGATGGCCAACGGGATTAAAACTGTTTCTAATGTGGAACGGAACAAGATGATGTTCGAGGCGTTGGATAGCGGAGCGTTTAGTCAGAAACTTATCGCCGATTACTTTGGAATTGACGTGGTAACGCTTAAAGGTATTGCCGCGAAAGAAAAAGAAAAACAAACTATCAACAATCATAAAAAAGTTGATCAGATATTTGAGCTTATGAAAAGTTCCGGCCTGAACTCTGACGATGAAAGCAAGTTGAAGAAAAAACTGTCTAAAATTGTTATCGCGAAAGAAAATAAAGAAAAGCAGGAAAGCCACAAGGAAGAAGAAGCGGAATAGACTGCCCGTCAAAGTACAATAATACTGCTTATTCCGCTTCAAATTTTGTTGCAATCAATTGTTGGCAGGATCAGTCTGGCTGGAATCGTCTGAGGCCAGAATATAACTGATGACATCGGTGTTGCGGTATCTCACGGAAGTGCC
>CAIMFA010000708.1 GCA_903840185.1 uncultured Lentisphaeria bacterium
AGGCCTTCGATACCTCGGTATCGGCAGCCTCTCAGAATACGAACCAATTCTCAAAATCTTCGCAATCTATTTTAAATTTTCAACCTAATAGAGTATAAACGGCAGCCCCGGGACTTTTCCTGTCAGGCGCTCCCGTGCCGCTTTGGGTATGGTATGACGTCACAAATATTCAGCAGATACTGGAATACAGAAGTTTTGATTGTTTCACAATCATAAAGAATCCCGCAGATGCGGGATGAATTTTCAACCGCGCAGAGTATGATTACGCCTGAACGGAACAAATTCTTATCGTTGAAAAGTAAATAAACGTCTTGACAAACAGATTTTTTATAATATTATATAGAAAAAATATAAATTCTATAGAATCATGAAAATTACGTTAAAACATAAAGCATATGAACACGTTCTTTCCAGGATAATTTCCGGGAAACTTGAACCCGGGATGCGTTTGTGCGAAGTCGGTCTGGCAAAAGAGATCGGTATAAGCCCGACTCCCTTGCGCGAGGCGTTCCGTCAGCTTACAGCGGAAGGAATACTGGAGCATCGTCCGAATTCAGGAATTATTGTTGCAGAGATAGACACCCGGAAGATCAACGAACTGTATGAAGTGCGCGAAGCGCTTGAGTCGTTCTGCGTCCGGCAGGCGGCATTGAAAATGAACCGGCTTGATACCGACAAATTGAAAGAATGTCTGGACAGGCAGGCTGAAATCGCGCACGAACTTAAAAAATCAAACCGGGAGGTTTTCAGTTCGGAAGAAGAAGTTGAATATATGAAAGCCGATGCCGAGTTTCATCTGCTGATTCTCGCGGCGTCAGAGAATTCGATAATCAACAAAACCATGCGGGAATGTCATATCCTCGGACGCCTTCTAGGTTTCAAAAGTCATAAGCATACTCTTTTGCAGGTCTCAACCACGATTAAACAGCATCATGAAATTCTGAAGTATATAAAAAAGCAGAATCCTGACAAGGCGGAACACTGGATTAAAGCGCATATTCATTTCAGCAGAGATACGGCGCTGGCCAACCGTAAAATCGACCATGCTTCCGCAAATAGTGACCGCAGGACATACGCTGAAAAACTCTATAAATCGATTTATAAAATGGAAACGGAATAATTGGAGATAAGGGAATGAATGACGATTCGCTGAACCCGGTTGAGATAATATCCTCACCGGATGCCAGGCATAAAACTGCCGGCCGGCAGTTTCAAGGTATTCCGGGAGTGGCAATGAGTCCTGGCGGCAGTCTGTTCGCCACCTGGTATTCCGGCGGCGTCAATGAAGGGCCGGAAAATTTTGCGGTACTGTTACAGAGCCGCGATCTTGGCAGAACCTGGAGTGAGCCGGTTGCAGTCATTGATCCGGCCGGCCGCAATATCCGTGCCTTCGATCCCGCGCTGTGGCTTGATCCGCAAGGCAGATTGTGGTGGTTCTGGGCGCAATCATTTTCCCCGAAGGACGGAACTATTTCCGATGGCTCAAACGGCCTCTGGGCTATATTTACCGCCGACCCTGATGCTGAGATACTGACGTGGAGCAAACCGATGCGGATTGCCGACGGGATAATGATGAACAAACCGGCAGTTCTTGCTGATGGAACCTGGGCGCTGCCAGTGGCAATATGGGGGGACGGCATCGGCGGCGGTAAAGTTCCGGACCGCCTCGCGTCACAGTGCGGCGCGAATATGGTTGTCTCGACCGATAACGGACAGACGTTTTCATATCGCGGCGGCACAGCCGTACCGCACAGATGCTTTGATGAACATATGATTGTGGAATTGAAGGACGGAAGACTCTGGGTGCTGGTAAGAACTTTTTACGGAATAGGACAAAGTTTCTCATTAGACCAGGGTAGGACATGGACGCCAGGAGAGAATTCAGGTCTTGGCGGACCGAATTCACGTTTCTTCATAAGGCGGTTGTCTTCGGGTAATCTTCTTCTGGTGAACCATGCAGATATCTCTTCCGAGGCAGCGGTAAAACTTTATATTGACGGCAATTCATGGCGCAAGCGTTCGCATCTTACCGCCTTTATATCAGATAACGACGGTAAAACATGGAAAGGCGGACTGCTGCTGGATGAACGTGACAACGTTTCATATCCGGACGGTGTAGAAGATAAAGATGGCGTCATCAGAATAATCTATGATTATGAACGCCATAAAGAAGGTTCGATTTTTATGGCGGCATTCAAGGAAGAGGATGTTCTGGCCGGAAAATGCGTGACGTCGCAGGCGGCATTAAAAAGACTGGTAAATAAAACAGGAGGTATTAGAGCATGAGAAACCTATTTTCTGAAAAATTGACGGGTAGAATAGAGGCTTGCGGTGTAATCGCAGTACTGGTCATTGACCGCGCGGAGGATGCGGTCCCGCTGGCGAAAGCTTTGCTTGCCGGCGGCATCGATGTCATGGAACTGACACTCCGTACTCCGGCGGCAATCGAAGCCTTGAAGGAAATAAAACGCAATGTTCCTGAAATGATCGCCGGCATCGGCACTATTCTCACTCCGGAACAGGTAATGGAAGCGAAGGCTGCAGGCGCGGAATTCGGAGTTGCCCCGGGAATGAATCCGCGAGTAGTCGCGAAAGCGAAAGAGGCCGGGCTGCCGTTTGCTCCCGGAATATGCACACCATCCGATAT
>CAIMFA010000709.1 GCA_903840185.1 uncultured Lentisphaeria bacterium
GACCGCGCTGCTGTCGCTGTTTCCAGCCGGGCAATCAAAAAGGCTGAGCGCTGGCTGGAATCGCTTGACGACAAAGAGGATATCATCTTGCGCAGCCGTCAATTGCTGGATAATCTAAACCGCCAATAGCTAATTATTTCAGCTTCTGCGTTTTATTTAAGCAAAAAACTTGAAAAATAATCTCTCCGCTATATAATTGTTATAGCGGTAGCGAAAATATGTTGTTGTGAAGGTACGGATATTAATGAAACTGAGAACTAAAATTTCACTGGTTAACGTAGCGGTGCTGCTCTTTGCCGCAATTGTTACACTTTATATTGCAATCACCGATATTCTCGAAAAGAGCAGTCTGGATATTAAGCAATCCGAACAGGAGGAGTTGATCCAGGTAAAAACGCAGATACGTGATGTCGCGGATCTGGCGTATGAAGTATTTTACAGCAATTATACCGATTCACTAAGTGCAAATGCGCTGGAGAAGAACTACGGCTGGCTGCTGCAGGAGGCCGTGAACGCCACCACAACCGACATTAACCGTGAGCTTGTGCAGAAAAATGTTGATGAGGATGAATATTTCCGGCTGGCAGTAAGAGCTGCTAAAGACTCGGTCAGTAATTTCACTGGTCAATATATCAAAGTCTTTTTTATTGCCGCGGGAAATGACAGTCCAGAAAAAATCGTGCCATATATCAAAAAGGCGGCGGCAAACTCCGCCGAAGGATTTGTATTCAACGAATCCATACAGAACCCGGTGATTGCGTATTTCAGCAAAGTCGCTCACGACAGGCTTGTTGTTGTTGCGGAGATCGGCTCCCGGCAAATCGTTGCCGATGCGAAGGAAAGATGCAAAGCCGTTCTGCGAAAATTTCTGTATGACGAGGGGAGGGGATATGTATTCGTCAATGACTTGAACTGCAAAGTTATCATACACCCGTACACTACGGACGTTGAAGGAATGGACTATTCCAGTCTGCCGGAGGAAAAAAAGCAAAAGCATCTTCCGGCAATGGTTGAATTGTGCAAACAGAAGACAAAGGGATATATAAATTATTACGTGCCTAAATATGAAAAAGGCTTGAGCAGCCCTTTGGCTGTTCCAAAAGTATCGTATGTCAGACTGTTTGAACCCTGGGGCTGGATTATCGGCTCAGGCGCTTACCTTGATAAAATAGCAAATCTTGCGGAAACCCGCAAATACGACAAAATGGAACAGGTCAATGACTTAATCATAAAAGTGCTGATCAGTTCGGTGCTGATTACTTTCGGCATGATCCTGTTCTCAATATTTTTCGCGGAATCTCTCAGCAAACCAATTGTTAAAATGATTGATAAAATGAAGACCGTGAAACTTGACGAGCTAACTACTTCCTCCGTTGCGCCGCTGAAAGGCAGCCACGAAATCAAAGAGCTGGGCAACATTTTCAATAATATGCTGCATTCAATCAATGACGGGGTCAAAAAAATCCGTGAAACCACTTCGGTTAAAGAAAAGTTTGAGAGTGAATTGAATATTGCCAGAAATATTCAGCTGAGCCTGCTGCCTAAAACATTTCCCAAGCTGAATGAAAATGCTGAATTTGACATTTACGGTGCGATTCAATCCGCCAGAACTGTCGGCGGCGACATGTATGATTTTTTCAATATTGATGATCATAATATATGTTTCGCCATCGGCGATGTCTCCGATAAGGGAGTTCCTTCTTCGCTGTTTATGGCGTTAACCAGGACGCTGCTGCATTCCAAAGCAGGCAAAAATCTTTCCGCCGGCCAGATAGTAACTGACATGAACAAATCGCTTTGTGAGAATAATGACGCCTCAATGTTTGTATCATTCTTCCTGGGACTGCTGAATCTTAAAACCGGGAAATTGAACTATTGCAATGCCGGACACAATCTCCCGTTTCTGATCCGCAAGCATAGTAAGGTCGAGAATCTGCCGGTAAGGCATGGAATTCCAATCGGTGTTATGGATTTGGAGCCTTATTACGATGACACGATTACACTCAAGGCGGACGACATGCTGGTTCTTTATACCGACGGGGTGATCCGCGGGTTCAACCGCCGGCATGAACTTTTCGGCGATGTCCGTCTGGAAAAAACACTGGAGAAATGCGTACATTTGAAACCAAAAGAATGTGTTGAAGCAGTGATGGATGAGGTTTCAGATTTTACGGGGAGCACCGAGCAGGAAGATGATTCTGCTGTTCTCGCAGTAAGTTATCGCGGCCGTGGCGAAAGCAAAAACAGAACCGCAGTTATCCATAAGGATCAATAAATCTATCCTGCCCTCAACGGATGGATAAATTGAATACCCAATATCCCGTCCCGCAACGCGCGGGATCCCGCATGGCGGGAGAATATCCAATATCCAACAGAACAGCCAAAGACTCAATATCCAATATCCCGTCCAGCAACGCGGGAGAATATACAATATTCAAGGTAAAAACGCTATTGCTTCCGTTTTTTTACTGGATTTCCGGAATTATCCGGTTTATTTTTCCAATTTGGGCGGATGAACC
>CAIMFA010000710.1 GCA_903840185.1 uncultured Lentisphaeria bacterium
CAGTTCTTTTTGTTCCATATAGTCATCGTAAATTTTGCAGGCAGCTACTCCGGCGACGATTCCGATTGCGATTTTCCATAAGTCATTCATTTTAATTCTTCCTTTGTTTGTGGTTGAACAATCTTCTTTTAGTCTGGATTTTTAACGAAACGGTTGCGGCTGCGGGGTAAATTAATAATTAACGTTCTCCTTTCCTGTTGTTAAGCATTGCAGGCGGCAGCCTGCTTCGGATCAATACTCTACATTATGCGGTCTGCCATTTTATGTCGCGGCGGGTTATTTACGAGTTGCAACGCTCAAAAGGCCTACTCCTTATTAAAACATGGCAGTCTGTATTTATTGACTTTTGCACCGCATTCCGGGCAAATTGCAGGCAGCAGCCTTTTTGTATTTACTACAATTTCTGCCGGGGTGACGCCTGGCGCATACCAGACTGTGCCACTGAATACCTCGTATGTCTTTTCCCATGCGCAACTTTTACATTTGATGCGATAAGTTGCTGGTTTGTCCTGCCGGAAAAGATTAAACGGGAATGGCAGGCGACGGCCCCATATTCCTTTGACATTGTGCATAATTTTACCTCAAAAAATTTATTATCAATCTTTGCTTTCTGCTTTTTTGCAGGCGGTTACAACCCCGTCAACGATGATATCGTTACCGATTATGCAACAGCGGCGAATAAGGCGCTGAGGTTCATAAAAGCTTTCATTTTTTCGGTCTCCTAAGTTATATTCCAGACAGTTGCCTGTTTTGTATTTATATTCTACATGTGAGGGATTGCCATCTTATGTCGCGGCTGAATATTTTAACAGGGATAGACAGGATGGACAGGATGAAAATACAACTCAGCCGGTCTGCCGGGACGGCTGACACTGCCTATGAATCCCGGCGAAGCGGGATCTTCAATTGAACAAGATGATAATCCAGCGCGACTATGCGGAGAATCTCTATCTCCAGCTCCATCATTATGAATTGCTTGATTTCAAAAATTCTTTCATAATCCTCTCCCGGCGACAGCGTTACGTCAAGATTAATTACATTGTTATCCTCGATGGAGGCCCGGGTGACTGCGGCTTCGATATGATATTCTTTCAGTATATCCTGGACAAGTTGACGGTATCGATTCTTGATGAAACATTTTGCCGCCCAAAACATTTGCATGAAGCTCACGCTTTGCGGCATCCTGTCGCTGCCATCGCCAAGATCCACCTGTTTACACTCGAGCGCCTGAAGATATTCAGGCGGCCATTCGGCCGGGTTGCTCTCAAAATAGATCCGCAGCCAAAATGCGGCATCATCGGGAATGCTGTTTGACGGGTCGCGTCTCATCAGCGCCATGATTTCGCCCAGTTCCGCCGGGCTTAATTTGTACAGCTCAATTCTTTTACCTTCCGCGTCAACGAATAATCTTTCTTTGTCCAAATTCATAATGTCCTCTTCGGTAATTAAACATGCAGGCGGCATGACAATTACAAGTTACTTTTTAATGCTGATGCTTTTGAGTGTGCCGGGGTAGCCTTTCACCTGGCACTCGACTTTCTTGAACACGAAATAGTTGGTTTCAGTTACATTATATCTGGCGGCCAGCAGCAGATCAGCCTTTGCGCCGGTACAGGCATTGTACGCCGCGCCATTTTTGGCAACGTCAGCCGGACTGGAAAACATGCCGGCTCCGGCATAAGTTCCATTCCCGTAATAATCCACGCCTACCGCCTGGCTGCTGACTCCCCAGGTGAAAATGCCGAACAGGCAGTTCACCGTGGCGTTTCCTTCAACCGTCTGATTGCCGAGTTCGACGACAGGTTCGACATTCAAGGGCATTTTGACCTCGACCTGTTCGCCGACGCGGTTGGTTTCAAAACTCGTACATCCGGTACCGGCCACGGCCAGTACCCCTCCGGCAAGAATCATCATGATGATTTTCTTCATTTTTTTGAGAGCGCTCCTTTTTCATGCCGCCTGCATGTTCAACTGTTGAAATACGGCAGATCATGCCGGATTCATGCTTATATTTTACGCTTGATGCCATGCCATCTTATGTCGTGGCGGAATATTGAATACATTGTTTCACGCGGAGGCGCGGAGACGCGGAGGTAAAGACAAATACAGTCTCATCATGAGGGAAAACCGTTTCTCACAGAGGACGCGAAGGCCGCAGAGGTAAACCGGAGTCAGTGAATGTATGCGGCTGCACCGCATTCATTCGCTGACTCATGTATTATCTTCATGCTCTTCACGCCCTTCATGGTAAAACTGTATTTATCGTTTTCGTGTTCCGGGGACATGGATTTCTCCGCGCTCTCAGCGCCTCCGCGTGAGATACTGCTGTTTAAAGTCATGCTCATAAATCAGTCGTTGCGGGGTTTGTATTCATATTCATTGGTGATATTGTTTTAAGGTAAAAAACGGAGGGAATATGCCGGTAAATAAGAAACAATTGTTGCGGATGATTAAATTCATTGCCGAGTTGAAACAGAACAGCTATCCGAACAGCAAAACATTCGCCGAACAACTTAAACAGATGGATATAAATGAAAATTTGAATATCAGTTGCACCGCGCGGACGGTGCAGCGCGATATTGAGGTTTTAAAGGGCGAATTTGATGCCCCGTTGAAGTTTGACACGGAGCGCAACGGCTATTTTTTAACCAGTAATTACTGGGAATTTCAATGTCCGCCGCTGTGTGAAGAATTGATGACCTCATCGCTGCTTGGCGCCAGGCTGGCGGAGGACATGATGCCGCAGCCCCTGAAAGGCTCGATTCGGGATGCCGTGGATATGCAGCTGGCCTCCAGCAATTCTGAATTTCTGGATAAAGCATTCATTGAATCGCTGATTGTCGCTTCCGGCATTAACGTTGAGATTGATCCGGATATTTTTAAAACCGTGTTCGATGGCTGGAGACTGCGCCGTGCTGTAAAAATCACCTACAAGTCTCAGGACGGCAACCATTCCGACCAGCAGCTAGACGTGCATGTTATTTCCTTTCACAAAGGCATCTGGTATGTCAAAGGCAGAATAGAGAACGATACTCTGAAGATTTTTGCCATCCACCGGATAAAGTCGGCGGAATTGACCAGACTTGAATTTGAAATAGATCAGGCAATTGTGGAGGACGTCCGTAAAAACGGGCTGTTTAATTATCCGAAGCTCAGCGGAATTACCCTGCATTGCGATGCCAGCATAGCGTTTTATCTGCAGGAGCAGCAGAAAGCCAAAAAATTCAAAGTCACGCCGCAGCCGGACGGCAGCTTAATTATTGTTCTGCAACCCGCGACAGAATTTGACGCAATGCGCTGGGTGTTGGCCGAAGCCGGGAGAATCAGGGTACTGGAACCGGAATGGTTGAGAGAAAAAGTCGCCGCAGCCGGAAAGAAAATCATCGAGGCAAACTCCTGACCGCGACATAAAATGTCGTCCCTCGTGCGCTATACTTCTTCAACAAATGCAAATTGCCAGACAAACAGGAGTATGGATTATGGTTATGCGGACCGGCTTAAAAATTTACAGAATGACTTGCCCGAAATGCGCCTGGACGGAAATATGCACCATCAGGACGGATAATCCGGCGGCATATATTTTAAGAGCTTATCCGTAAATAACTCCTAGTTTTCTATATATTATCATGGATGCTGTCAAATGAAGCAGCGCCTCATAATTGGCGGACTTTTTCTCAAA
>CAIMFA010000711.1 GCA_903840185.1 uncultured Lentisphaeria bacterium
GCTCATTATCCTTAAAAAAGATGTTCTTAACATACCCGCTCACGCTTGATCGGATAGGAATAATACTTGCATCTATCTGTGCGTTGTCTGTTGATTCGTATGATGTATTGACTATCCAGAAACGAACTCCCGCCAAAAGAAGAATTGCTAAAACTGATGAAATAATAATCACACGTTTGCGGTCAAATCTTGTTTTTTTTGGTCCTTCTATTATTCCGTTCTCCATCTTAGGCATTGCCTGCGCTGTACTCATACTTTCTGTTTTTGCTTGAATACTTTTAACAAACGATAAGGTCAATTGTTTAAGAATGAGCTAAAATTATCTCGAATGCCAAATATCAACTTGAGCAAAACACTTTTTAATAGTAAGTTTGCCCTTTAATTTCAGTAAAATGGCAAGAAAAGAATTACACGCTGCACACGGAAATGAATTGAGTTGCAAAGGTTGGATACAAGAAGCTGCATTAAGAATGTTACATAACAATCTTGATCCAGATGTTGCTGAGAAACCGGAAGATCTGGTTGTTTATGGAGGTATAGGAAAAGCTGCCCGCAATTGGGAATGTTTTGATTTGATTGTGAAAGCGCTAAAAGATTTGAATGAAGACGAAACTTTGTTGATTCAAAGCGGCAAACCCGTTGGCATTTTACCTACGCATAAAGATGCTCCTCGTGTAATTATTTCAAATTCAATGTTGGTTCCAAAATGGGCAACCTGGGAAGTTTTTCATGAGCTCGATAAAAAAGGTTTGATGATGTACGGACAGATGACTGCAGGAAGTTGGATTTACATAGGCTCACAAGGAATTGTTCAGGGAACGTATGAAACTTTTGCAGAAGCAGCCCGCCAACATTTTAACGGAACATTGAAAGGAACATTAACCGTAACAGCCGGGCTTGGTGGAATGGGCGGAGCTCAGCCGCTTTCTGTAACCATGTGTGATGGTGTTTGTCTTGCTGCCGAAATGGTTGAATGGAGAATCAAAAAGAGAATTGAAACGCGTTACCTCGATATGATGTCGAGAGATATTGATCAGGCAATTGATATGGCTTTGAAAGCGAAAGCTGATGGAAAAAGATTATCAATTGGCGTATTGTGTAATGTGGTTGATTTATTAAAAAGATTAATTGAAAGAAATATTACTCCTGATTTATTAACCGATCAAACATCAGCTCACGACCCGCTGAATGGTTATTATCCTGAAGGATTGGCAGAAGAAGTTTCAGATCACATGCGCAAAACCGACCCTGAAAAATATACCAACCTTGCGCTCGATACGATTGCGCATCATGTGCAATTAATGTTGGAATTACAAAAACGAGGATCCATCACTTTTGATTATGGAAATAATATTCGCGGACAAGCAAAAGACAAACGCAATGTGATGAATGCATTTGATTTTCCGGGTTTTGTTCCTGCATATATTCGTCCTCTTTTTTGCGAAGGAAAAGGACCGTTTCGTTGGGTGGCATTGAGTGGCGATCCTGAAGATATTTATACAACCGACCGTGTGATGAAAGAATTATTTCCTGAAAATAAATCGTTGCACCGTTGGCTAGATATGGCAAATGAAAGAATCGCCTTTCAGGGATTGCCTGCACGCATTTGCTGGATAGGACAAGGCGATAGAGAAAAAGCAGGACTCGCATTTAACGAATTAGTAAGAACTGGAAAAGTAAAAGCACCAATTGTTATTGGACGTGATCATTTGGATACCGGAAGTGTTGCATCGCCTAATCGTGAAACGGAAGCAATGAAAGATGGAAGTGATGCAGTTGCCGATTGGCCGATTTTGAATGCATTAATAAATACAGCAGGTGGAGCAAGTTGGGTTTCTGTTCACCAGGGTGGTGGTGTTGGAATGGGATATTCTATTCATGCCGGAATGGTGATTGTTGCCGATGGCACTGATGATGCTGCAAAACGTATTGCACGTGTGTTGCACAACGATCCAGCGATGGGCGTGATACGACATGCGGATGCAGGATATGATATTGCGATTGATACTGCAAGAAAACATCGATTGGATTTGAAAGAGCGTTTGAAATAAAATGAACATCACTGTCACACCAATAGCATTTGTAAAAAACTCACGCACCACACCAATTGATGATGCCTGGGAAGAATTAGTTTCGGAAATCACTCTTGCCGAAAATATTCCAACGGAAGTGTTTGATCATATTGAAGATTTTTCCCACCTCGAAGTTTTGTATTATTTCGATCAGGTGAAAGATGAAGAAATTATTTTTTCGGGAA
>CAIMFA010000712.1 GCA_903840185.1 uncultured Lentisphaeria bacterium
CAATACCAGATACGGCACTAAATTCGTGCTGAACGTCTTTTTCCGGAACGATCATGAGCCGTTTGAGCTGAGTCAATTTTCCGATAAGTATAAACCGGAATGGGAAGCCAACGCCGACTGGCTGAAACTGGCGTTCCATGCCTTCTCGGAGTTTCCCGGCCGGCCATACAGTGAGCATTTTCCGGAAAAACTGCCTGAACACTATGAGATGGTAAAAGCGCAGGTTCTCCGCTTCGCAGGCGAAAAGTCTTTCTGCCCGCCGACGATTATCCACTATTACGAGGTGTCGTCCCCGGTATCGCTTAAATTTCTGAAAGACAACGGCGCCACTGTCCTGGGGGTCAGAAATTTCCCGGAGGCCGCGGAAAAAGCCTTGACCAATATCATTTATGAGCAGGAAACCGGTTTGTTCAGAATGCCGTCGGACTTTTTCTGCAATCTCTGCACAGTCCAGGAAATCAAAGACATCCTTGGCAGACTAATGTCAAAAACCTGGAAAGACACCATCAATATCGGGACTCATGAACAATATTGCTATCCTTTCTACGCCGGCTACATACCTGACCATTTCGAGAGGATGGAAACTGCGATAAGACTGGTGACGGAAAATGGTTATAAGCCGGTATTTTTCCACGAAGGATTGTTAGGCAATCAGCTCTGATTCAGTCAGATTTACGCGGCGGAAGGTCTTGGGCAGGAAAACATAGAAAGCAGTGCCTTTGCCGACTTTACTAGCCACCTGCACCCAGCCATGATGATTGGAAACAGTACCGTAAACCATGGCCAGCCCCATTCCGGTGCCTTTGCCTATCGGTTTGGTGGTAAAAAACGGTTCAAAAATGCGCAGCATGGTATTCTTGTCCATGCCGCATCCATTATCTTCAATCATGATACAATAATAATCTTCCGGGTGAACCTTGACTTTCACGCCGACCGGCTTCAAGGATATATTAAATTTATCGGCGGAATCAACTTTTATCACCAGCCGCATATCTTTGTCAAAATTGCTCTCCATGGCGTCCCGGGCATTTATTAGCAAATTGATAATCACCTGCTGTAATTGAACTTTATCGCCTCTGATCGGCATTTCGCCGGGGGCTAATTCTATGATTAAATCCAGGCTTTTCTGGCTGTTGGGCAGAAAAAGTTCAGTACTTTTTCTGACCAGCTCGCTCAAATCCAGAATAGTTTCCTGATATTTGCCTTTTCTGGCAAAACCCAGAAGCTGTTCGGTGAGCAGGCCGGCCTGTTCGGATATCTGGGTGATTTTATCCAGATGCTTACATACTTTAGGGTCATCGAATTTATAAAACAACCGGATCAGGTCAAGATGTCCGAGAATAGCATGGATGTGATTGTTGAAATCGTGCGCGACACCGCCGGCAAGCTGCCCGACCGCTTCGAGCCGCTGAGAATGGGCAAGCTGTTCGCTGAGCATCTCTTTTTCAATAGCCAGACGGCTTTCTTCAGTAATATCCCTTCCCAGCAGCACATGCATTCTGACGTCTTTGAATTCGATAGCGGAAATCGAAATGTCCAG
>CAIMFA010000713.1 GCA_903840185.1 uncultured Lentisphaeria bacterium
GCATATATGTTTGATTCACGACTGCCATATTTGATTAATTCCTGAAGAATAGAGTGTGCTCTCCGGTATTGTCTCCGGACAATCGCTAAACGCGCAAGACAGAGTAACGCCCTGTCCCGGAAGCGATTGTCGTCAGCAGCCTTTGAATATGCCTTATCTGCTGCTTTGAAATGTTCTTTACCAAGATTGATATTTCCCCAAAGCAGCAGAGCTTCGGCATTATTGCGGTCAATACTTAGCAGTTCGCATAATAATTTGTCAGCTTTGTCAATCTGCCCGTTGCCGCATGCAAGTCTCGCCGCGGCTAATTTTGATTGCAAATCATCACGGGGAGCATTTTCATAGATTTGCTCCGCCATTACAGCGGCTCCTTGTTCTTCAAGATATTTTCCCCGCAGAAAATCATTGCCTGCGCAAACCGCACGATGTTCGAGTTCTTCAGGTTTATTTGAATGTTCTACCGGTTTGCAGACAGACAATATCTGTCCTGAATTGTCAATAAACTGAATCTCACTGCTTCCGGGATAAACCAGTTCCATAGAGATGCTGATTCCAGGTTCCGCGTTGAATTTGAATGTATCGACGATGCGGTCCTGGACTTTCACCACCGCCTGCGCATCTTTAAGTTTAACCGTTGAACAAAGCGCTATTACGGCTTTTTCATTAATGATATCAACTTTTGCGACAAATTCCCGGCAGGCATGATTGAATCCTCCAGTATTAGCCGCCGGCAGCCAGTAATCGTGCTGCACATACATTCGGCCGGGATGCAGCAGGCGGTAATCTGACTGAAGCGTAAACGGTCCGGTCTGCATTTCGCAATAATCCGCGCTTTCATCTGAAAGCAAATCGATGAAAATTTTCCCATCGCGGGCATTGCCGAACATCCAGAGCTTACGTCCACGAACCAGCGCATGATCTGCTACATGGACTAATCCATAATTCTTATTGTGGTGATAAATTCCATAAAAATCTTCCTCCATCTTTTCGGCAAATACCGGAAAATGCTGTCGGATATTTTTGAAAAAATTGATTTTGCAGCCTTCGTGTTCCGGCCAATCAAGAAATGCCAGACGTGACGCGTCCATCGGCGGATGCGTCAAAAGACGTTTAGTTGATGGCGGATAAATAAATTCAGTATCACCAAACACCGGGCAGGCTGCATTTATCCAGTAATAATAACGTTGGGAAAAATCAGTGGGGTTGTAAAGTTTAGATTCCATTTCGATGGCATTGGATTCCGGATTTAATTTTATTTCCACGCTCCAGCCCATCCGGCAAGTACATTCAATATCCCCGACAATTACTGAAGCGGAGCCATCTTCATATTCTCTGGTTGTGCAAGTTATTTCCTCCAGTGTAGTCGTTGTATGGCTGTTGGGGAAATTGAATTCCACTCCAACGGCCGGCCATGCGCCCCTTACCGCAAACAGTCCCGGTTTGATTACCGGATTAGCATAAAAAAGCTCATTTTCATTTACTTTGTCAAAGGCCGAATAAAGACGTCCGTTCAATTCCGGCAGGAAAGTCAATTTGATA
>CAIMFA010000714.1 GCA_903840185.1 uncultured Lentisphaeria bacterium
CCAGTTTGAATTATTACAATGAAAACCATCAGCTGGATATTAATAGTATTGTGAATAGTTCTTCATTCCGCAATCGAAGAATTTTATTGGTTGGTGATTCTTTAATGCGACAACTTTTTATATCCATTGCCTGCGCAACTGATTCCCCTGCCCTTTTCCCTCGCTTTATTCAGGGCGGGAAGCAGCATTGAGGCCAGAATTGCGATGATGGCGATCACAACGAGGAGTTCGATGAGTGTAAAAATTCTCTTTGCCAGTTTGCTCGTTTCCATTTCAACATCTCCTTTTCGCGTTTGGTTTTGCTGGACAAATTGTTTCATTTTAAAGCTCCATTTTTTTGTTTTTCAAAATCTATAATTTAAAATAGTTATTTATCCCCTGGCGATTAGCTGCGGCGTAATCCTTATTATTTTTCCATACTGGCGCTTAATATTGGTAATCAGTTCAACGGCTTTTTCGCCCATTCCTTCAAAATCAATTGCCACGGTCGGAATATTTTTGTCTCTGGTCACATGCGGCACAATATTATCGTAACCGGAAACTTCAATGTCATTGATACCTGCTTCTTTCAGATACAGAAAGACGCCTTCGGCAATCAGGTCATTGACGCAGAGAACGGCATCGGGACGAGTTCCATTTTTCAACAGGCCGCCAATAAGTTTCCGGCCGACATCCTGTAAACTCTGCCCTTTATCACGCGTGACCAGCTGCACTGTATCATTATTGAAAGGAATGTGCCGGTCAGTGAAAGCGGCTTTAAAACCTTCAATACGCATCCGGTAGTTATCGTTAGCCAGATGAATAGATAAAATATTAATTTTACTATGGCCTTTTTTAATCATAAACTCAGCCATCTGATATGCGCCGGCAAAATCGTCATTGAATATCCCGTAAATATTTTCAGGGGTGTATTCAAATTCTTTAATGTAGTAGTTCAAATAAATGAATCTGGTATCCGGATATTTCAGCGCCAGTTCAATCCCGGTCGCAATATCTTCGTGATGCAGCATGACCAGTCCTGAAAAGATAAATTCTTTGCTTTCGCCGTACTGCTTGATACATTTCTCCGGCTCCCCGGGAACAAAAAAGATATCAACCTCGGAATTAGCGGCCTTTCTCGTCAATCCCCGGTAAATAGCGCCCTGGATCAAATCATTTTCCATAGAAGACGCCTTGCCGCCATAATGTATACCAAGTACCTTGCGCCTGTTGCCTGCTATACTGCTTTCCAGCACTTTTCCGACAAACGTACCTTTTTTCGGACGGCGGAAGCATATGCCTTCGTCCACCAGTTCCAGCAAAGCTCTTTCACTAGTTTTTACGCTGACGCCGGCGCGTTCCGCCAGTTCTTTCACATTCGGCAACCTTGTGCCGAATGGAATATTATTATTTTCTATATGCTGTTTAAGCTGATCTTTAAGTTGCAGCCATAGCATTCCAGGGGAATTACCATTGATATCAAAATGCATCTTATTCATGATTATCTTATTTATCCAAATATTGATTTGTATCTGATTAATCCCAAACTATAACATGATTATAGTTGCTCCTTTTAAAAAAAGCAATACCCATTTATAAAAAAATCAAATAATTAAAATTATCAGGTTAATCAGGTTAATCGAAACCAGGATGTTATAATTAGAATAAGTCTGAATAAAATGGTCGCAGATTTTTTTATTTCCGTGATTGCGATTTTTAAAAAATGAGTTAGTTTAATGATTTAACAAAGTACGCCAACGATAGCATAAACGTTAATAACCATAAAAAATGGAGCAAAACTGAATGGATTATATTGCACAAATGCAGAATCTGCCGAAGAAACATGAGTTCTTCATCGGATTCGACAGTGACGGTTGTATTTTCGACACTATGGAAATCAAGCAGAAAGAATGCTTCTGCCCGAACTTTGTCAAACACTTCGGGATGCAGGCTGCCAGCAAGTATGCACGTGAAGTATGGGAATTCGTCAACCTTTACAGTAAAACCCGCGGCTGCAACCGCTTCCTGGCGGTTCAGCGCGCCATTGAACTGATTCGCGAGCGTAAAGAATTCGCGGCACGCGGTATCACCGTCCCGGTATTGAGCGAACTTGACGCCTGGATTAAAGAGGAAAGCAAACTTGGCAACCCGACTCTGAAAGCCAAAGTCGCCGCCACCGGCAGTAAAGAGCTCGGTATGATACTTGACTGGAGTCTCGAAGTCAACGAAGACATTGCTGAAATGGTCCACGGCATTCCTCCGTTCCCCGGCGTGAAAGAAGTCCTGGCCAAAGGCTATCCCAAAGCCGATATGATCGTCGTTTCCCAGACCCCGCTGGAAGCGCTCACCAGAGAATGGGAGGAAAACAAGATCGACCATTATCTCGGAATGATCTGCGGACAGGAACACGGCACCAAGACCGAGCATCTGAAATATGTCACATCCGGCAAATATTCACCGGAAAAAGTATTGATGATCGGCGATGCCCCGGGCGATTTAAAAGCGGCGCAGAAGAACGGCGTATTATTCTTCCCGATCATCCCCGGCCATGAAGAACTGTACTGGGCAAAACTCAATGAAGAAGGACTTGACCGCTTCTTCGCAGGCGTCTTCGCAGGTAAATATCAGGACGGCCTGATGGAGGAATTTGACAAATCACTGCCGGAAAATCCGCACTGGAAATAGTCAAAAGTACCCTTTGGCTCCGGAAAAACCCTTCCGGAGCCTTTTTTCTTGTCTGTATTTGATTTTTTTTGAAAAAATATTTTGAATATTGATTTTTAAATCGTAAATTAACTCTGTCGGCATTTTGAGGCGACGTTAAATATAACAGATGGGGTTTCAGAGTAATGTTTAATTATCAGAAGTTATCCAGGTTTTTTAGAAGTGATATCGGTATCGACTTAGGTACTGCAAACTGTCTTGTTTTCGTAAAGGACAAGGGAATCGTTCTACAGGAACCTTCTGTTGTCGCGATTACTGAAAACACCAAAGAAGTACTCGCAGTCGGCACCGACGCCAAAAAAATGCTTGGCAGAACTCCCGGCAATATCCGTGCCGTCCGGCCGATGAAAGACGGAGTTATCGCTGATTTTGAAATTACTGAACACATGCTGCGTTACTTTATACAGAAAGCCATGACCCATGTACCGTGGCGGCAGCGGCTCCTCCAGCCCAGAGTGCTGGTTGCAGTCCCGTCCGGAATCACTGAAGTGGAAAATCGCGCCGTCAAAGACAGCGCCAAACGCGCCGGTGCCGGCGATGTAGTACTTGTTGAAGAACCGATGGCTGCGGCTATCGGCGTGGGACTGCCGGTAAGTGAACCGTCCGGCAGCATGATTGTAGATATCGGCGGCGGTACCACTGAAGTCGCGGTTATCTCGCTTTCCGGCATAGTCTGGGCTAGAAGTGTGCGCGTTGGCGGGGATGAACTCGACGCAGCGATCTGTCAGCACATGAAACGCGTTTATAACTTGATGATCGGTGAACGCACCTCCGAAAAAATCAAGATGGATATCGGCAGCGCCTACCCGACCAATGATGACGCCAGCATGGAAGTAAAAGGCCGTGACCTGGTTTCCGGTCTTCCGAAAACCATCCGCATTACAGCCGGGGAAATCAGAATGGCGCTGCAGGAACCGATCACCAGCATCATTGAAGCGGTAAGAACCACACTTGAGCGTTGTCCGCCTGAACTGGCTGCCGACCTGATTGACCGCGGGATTATGCTTGCCGGCGGCGGCGCGCTGCTCACCGGCCTTGACCGCCTGATTGTTGAAGAAACCGGGTTGCCGGTATTTGTCGCCGAAGATCCGCTGAAAGCTGTAGTCAAGGGCACCGGCATCATGCTTCAGGAAATGGATAACATGACTAGAACCATGTCCTGATCTTACAATGAATAATTGTCAATTCCATAGCCCGAAATAAACTTTTCGGGCTGTTTTTTTTAATTAATATGAGGTCTGCAAATGCTCTTCAATCTGGCAGTAATAACCATTGCCGCATTGTTGATGAACCGGATTTTTGAACTTATCAAACTCCCCGGCCTGCTTGGCATGATCCTGACCGGGATTGTTCTCGGTCCTTACTGCATGAACTTCATATCTCCACTGCTGCTGAATATTTCCGCCGAGCTGCGCACCGCCGCGCTGATCGTGATCCTGATTCGCGCCGGACTGGGCATCAACCGTGAGACCCTCAATAAAATCGGTATTCCAGCGTTGAAGATGAGCTGCATACCTGGAATTTTTGAAGGTTTGACAGTCATGCTGGTGGCGCATCATCTGCTGTCGCTGCCATGGCTGGAAGCCGGAATGCTGGGCTTTATCATCGCGGCTGTTTCGCCCGCGGTTGTAGTTCCGCAAATGCTTGAACTTAAGAAACACGGATTCGGGCAGAACCGTGAAGTCCCGACACTGTTGCTGGCCGGAGCATCGCTGGATAACATTTTTGCCATCACCATTTTCGGGATTTTCCTGAGCTTGTTCTGTGATGCCGGACAAAACTTTATGAGCATAGCAGTAAAGCTTCCGCTTGGAATAATCGTCGGGCTGGCATTGGGCCTGCTGGCCGGTTATCTGCTTTCCGGTTTGTTCAAACGGTTTGAAATGCGCGATACAAAGAAAATGATAGTCTTTCTGGTGGCGGCAATTCTGCTTAACAGTCTGGAAAGCTTTAAAAGTATCAAGAATATCCTGCCGGTCGCCAGCCTGCTTGGCGTCATGGCGATGGGATTTGTCCTGCTTGAGAAGAATAATGACACCGCCAACCGGCTGGCGGCGAAATTCGGTAAAGTATGGGTGTTCGCGGAAATCCTGCTGTTCGTGCTGATCGGGGCGCAGGTAAACATCAGCGTCGCGCTGAATGCTGGACTTATCGGCGGCTTGATCATCTTGATCGGACTGGCCGGCAGAAGCGCAGGCGTATGGCTGGCGCTCTTCCGCACTAAACTCAATCCGCATGAAAAGCTTTTCTGCGTGCTGGCCTATTTCCCCAAAGCCACCGTTCAGGCGGCAATCGGAGCCATCCCGCTGGCTTGCGGAGTCAAATCCGGCGAAACAATTCTGGCGATAGCGGTGTTCAGTATAATTCTTACCTCGCCGCTGGGTGCCATACTCATCACCCGCACCAGCCGGACTTTGCTTAAAAAACATCCGGCGGACAGTACAAAATAGGATAGCGCGGATTAATATGAATCCCGGTCCAGCGCCCACTTCTGCAATTGCTTTTCGGTTTCAGCCCATTTTATATCTTTCACGGTCTCATAGAACTTCGTGAAATAAGCTTTCATGGCATGATGGAAAATATCCAGATTCATGATTCTCTCGGCAAAGCGCGCGTGTACGTCCATTTCTTCACCTTCGGGCAGCGAAAGCCCGCTGAAGGTGAAATGGTCGGCGTCAAAAGTTCCCGCCCAGACATCCTCGCCGCGCGCCATGGCAAATTTTGCTTTCTTGAGTTTTTTGCCGACGATCAATGCCGCTTTGGCTTCGGCGCTGCGCTGCGGACTGCCGCCTTTCTTGATCGTGGTCTCAGCCGAGCCTTGAGCTTCGGCGGAATAGGCAAAAGTCAACGGGCCTTCAATCATTATATCAAACTCGCCGAACTGTTCAAGCGATACGCGACCGCCTTCTTTTTCACTGTAATACCACAGCCAGGTAAGGAAATCGCGGCCAGGAGTGATTTCGCCGTCCGGGCGGTCGGAAAAGTTGATGACAGGCAGGTCGGCCTCAGTCTTCTGAAACATCTCCTCCATCATTTCGCCGATGCTCAGCTGGCGCGGCTCAATATTGGTGGTCTTATAGAAAAACGCGATAAAGTTATCAATCTGCGCAGTGGAACCGGTTCCCAGATAAAGCAAATTGGAAGTCATATCAACCACTACCGGAACCCCCGCCAGCGACGGCGGCATTTTCATCAGATGCTTCTCGATAACATCTTTCTTAATCTCGCGTTTAACATTCGATGGTACCATAAATGACTCGTGCGCCTGCATATAAACCAGTTCTTCGCGCTTGCAGATGGCTTTCATCAGGACAGAAGGAATTTTCCGCTCCGCTTTCCGCAGGTTCAGATAAAGGTGTCCCCCGCAAATGGCGGTCTCTTCGTCTATTTTAGATTCCAGCAGGTGCCGGCCGCTGACCCAGCCGATCTGCGGCTCATCCTTTACCTGGTCGAGCATTCCGGCGGTATCCGCCGCAAAGAGTTCCAGATAGTTTTCCGGCAGTTTGGATGCCAGTTTAAAGATTGACACGGCAAAAGTTCCATGTTCAAAAGGCATAATATATTCAACTCCTGTTATTTTATTTAAAATCTGCTAAATCTATTGCCGGAACGGCCGTTTTTCCAGTGCTTTTATACTCGTATTCGTGAATTATAATCTGCACTGATGAAAATTTAACATAGATTGCGAAGATTTTGAGAATTGGTTCGTATTCTGAGAGGCTGCC
>CAIMFA010000715.1 GCA_903840185.1 uncultured Lentisphaeria bacterium
CCAGATGAAGCTGGTCTTTATCCTCCCCCAGATAGCACTTGAAGTGATTGGTATTACCCCTGGTGGCAGTATCCTGCATGCTTTTAGGTTCCTGCGGCAGCATGGACGGCAGCGGCAGCCGCTTGTCAGTCCGCAGCATAGCCATGAAATTAGCTCCGATGATTTCCTTTTTAGATTTGGCCTTAAGCATGCCGATGGCGGCATAATTGGCATCAATGATGCACCCCTGCTGGTCAAGCAGCATAATCATCTCACTGGCATTCTCGACTACCATGCGGTAGCGGCCTTCCCATTCACGAAGATTACGCTCAAGTATCTGGGCTTTGCCGTAGCCGCCTAAAAAGGCGAAAATAATATCCAGAGTGCCGCGCGGTTCGTTGGCGACCTCTTTTTCAACCAGAAAAAGATAGATAGAAATGAGTCCGCTGATCCAGACGGTGGCAATGGATTTTATCAGAAATGAATTATTAATATACAGCCACCACTGCGGACGGTCCCAGTAAGCCACTGACAGATAGATAAACGAATCAATCAATTGCGTAAACAGCATGGCGCCGAGAACGCAGAAAAAAATGCGGCAGTTAGCGTTGCGCAGACGTTGAAAAAAGATCGGCAGCAGAAACAGGTCGAAGAGTTGAGCCAGGGTTGACGCTGCCATGGATCGTCTGGACTGCTCCAGCAGATAATCCAGCGAGTCGGCTGAAGTACCCTGTGAAATCGCAAAACCCAGCCAGTTGCATTGCAGGCTGGTCAGAGTGCTCAAATACATAAAAAGCCCGAAACCGGCGATCGCACCGGTAATCATCCGCTGCGCCTCCAGTGTTCCCTGCGTCGCATACACCAGCATCAGCGCTCCCAGATATGGCAGGAAAAGCGCCGTGGGGCCGACGCTGAAGTTAAGATTGGCGGAAAAAACGTTGACGCTTAACTCCGATGCGCTCACAAACTGGGTGAATACAAACAGCAGTCCGACCGCGACATAGAAAGCGGCGCTGCCGATGACTTTACGCTGATTGTGAAGCAATGCCAGCCCGACAAATACAAAAGTCATTTCCAGGAATGTCAGGAGTACAGCATATAAGCTTTCCAACATAAACTATGCCTTAAGTGTTCTTGAGGGTTTTAAGCCGGTCACGCACCATCGACGCCCGGAAAACATCTCGCTCTTCAGCACTCAGCTCCTTGCCTGCGAACTTCTGCAGATGCGCCGGATGGATAGTGAGAAAGAGTTCATTCACCGTATGCAGATCCACTGTCGAAAACATCCCCATATCAACCCCGATTCTGATGTCTGAAAGAGAATTCAACGCCTCTTCGCTGGAAAGGACATACGCGTGACGGAGTATGCCGTACGCCCGTCCCACATGGTCAAGCAGAAAATACTGATTTTTTTCGATCAGGGTAAGACGTGCGTTTTTTTCGTGGCTGATCAACTGTTTGATGACGCCGCCAAGCCGTTCAATAATCTGCGGTTCAGACTCGCCAAGTGTACTCTGATTGGACACCTGGAACAGATTCCCCTGGTTGTCCGAACCTTCGCCGAAGATGCCTCTCACGGCCAGACCCAGCTTGGTGATACCCTGGATTGCTGCGTTAATTTGACTGGAAAGCACCAGTCCGGGCAGATGCAGCATTACCGAAGCGCGCATGCCGGTGCCGACATTAGTTGGACATGACGTCAGATAACCGAGTTTCGAATCATAAGCAAAAGGCAGATGCTTCTCCAGCAATGAATCAATTTTAGAAATGTTCTTCCAAACCTCCTCCAGTTGAAACCCGGGGGAAAGCGCCTGCATCCTGATATGGTCTTCTTCATTAATCATAACACCGGCGGCCTCGTTGCGTTTCACAATCAATCCGGCGCCGCCGTCACGGGCAATAAATTCATTGCTGACCAGACGTCTTTCCAGCAGCAGCTCTTTCTCCCAGCGCGACAGCTTTTCCATTTCAAAACAAAGCGCGGACGCGCCCAGGCAATTCGATTTTTCCACTGCCATCTGGATTGCGCCCCTGGTATTGTTCAACTGCTCAGGAGAAGCCGCGATGGGAAAAGGAGTTCCTTTTATATTTCTGGCCAGACGGATTCTGGAACTTATTGCGATATCATCATCAGGACCGCTGTCTTCGAGCCAGCTGACTTTATGTTTCAACAGGCTGTCAATTTTCTGTTTATTGTCCATAGCCATAAATCCTGAAATTACTTTTTAATTTTTTTCTTCAGTTCATTGATCGTGTCGCGCACTTTCGCGGCTTTTTCATATTCTTCACGCTGGATAAGCTCTTCAAGCTCTTTTTGATAATTCATCAGTTCCAGCATGAGCCTGGGTGATTCATCAGAACTGTCGGAACCCGGCTTTTTACCGACATGAAGTTTACCGCGGTGCATGTTCTCCAAAGCCGCTTCCAGAATGTCCCTGAACGTATTGTAACATTCCGGGCATCCCAGCCGTCCGCTGTTTCTCAGCCCTTCGGTAGTCCAGCCGCAGCCCGGACAGACCAGCGCTTTTTCCTGTGCCGGCGTCCCCCCGCCCTGCTGCAACGTCTGCTGAAAACCTGGAATATTCAGTTTTTCGGTAAGATTATATAACATTTCAGCAATATTGAAACCGCCGATTTCCATCGCCGGATTATCCCCGGATTTCCTGGCTGCGCATTCGCCGCACAGGTGAATAGTTTTCTTCTGTCCGTTGATAATTTCCTGAATATGAATAGTCGCATCATTTTTTTTACAGCCGTCACACAACATATCCTCTAACCTTTCTTGCAATGACGTTTATTCTAGAAATATAGCCTTAATGTAAAGCAAAAGCAAGAAACTGCTTAACACTATGGCTCAAACCCTTCCCATCAGCACGTCAAGACCGCGGAGTTCAGACGGTGATAGCGGCGAAACCCGGTCTTTCAATACGGACTCGCAGATCAGGTTGATTCTGGCGGTGTTTTCCAGCACTTCCAGCCGGTCAAACGCTTCCAGCAGTGTTCTGCCGACCGCCAGCGCACCGTGATTTTTCATAATCACGCAGTTGGCGGCGGAAGCCGCAGCCGCAGTTTCACAGGCCAGTTCAGATGTGCCGATGCAATGGTATCCGGCATAAGCGATTTCGCCGACTATAGCATAAGATTCCGCCAGCAGAGTGGTGTTAATCTTCCGCGTTGATGCCGCATAGGCGCTGGCCGCCAGCGGATGGGCATGCACTACCGCCGACACATCCGGACGGCGCCGGTAGATTTCCAGATGCAAACGTGTTTCAATAGAAGGTTTCAGATTTTCTGTATTCATATTACCTTCCATATCCATCACGCCGATCTGCTCCATCGTAATTCTGCCTTTATCGAGCGCTGAAGGTGTAATCAGCACAACATCTCCGGATCTGGCCGATATATTGCCGCCGGATGTAGTTGTGAGTTGCTGGGTGTAAAGGCGGCGCATAAAATATGCGACTTCCTCGCGTATTGCATCTATGTCAGACATGAAGTTCTCCATAAAAATAAATTCATCTGTTTTACATTGTTCCTTTGAGATAATATATTTATAGAATAATTAATTTAAAGCGCAATTGACAACAACCTGGAGATATTCAATGAAACTCGGCATCATCGGCGGCAGCGGGCTTTATCAGATTGAAGGCATGGAAGACATAAAGCAACAACAGATAGATACTCCTTTCGGCCCTCCGTCCGACAAATTTGTCTGCGGCAGCATCCATGGCGTTGAAGTGGTTTTCCTGCCGCGGCACGCCCAGGGACATCCGCTGATGCCGGGGGAACTTAACCATCGCGCCAACATTTATGCCATGAAAACACTGGGAGTAACCCATATTCTTAGCATTTCCGCGGTCGGCAGCCTGAAAGAAAACATGAAACCGCGTGATGTCGTCATTGTTGACCAGTATTTTGACCGTACCAAACGCGGTTCCGAACATACGTTTTTCGGCAACGGCATCGTCGGGCATATCGCTTTCGGGCATCCGGTATGTCCGGAACTGGCTAAACTCGCGACAGCAGCGGCGACGGAAGCCGTAAAAGCTTCAGACAGCACTTCCAGAGTTGTTCACGACGGCGGAACTTATGTCAATATGGAAGGTCCGGCGTTTTCCACCATGGCTGAATCCAAATTTTACCGTGCAATGGGCTGGTCCGTCATCGGCATGACCAATCTCGCGGAAGCCAAGCTGGCCAGAGAAGCCGAAATATGCTACTGCACTGTCGCGATGGTCACCGACTATGACTGCTGGCATCCGGATCATGACCACGTTACTGTGGATATGGTCATCGGGCATCTGGTCGCCAATACCGCGCTTTCCAAAGACATTATCAGACGGGTGGCGGCAAAAATTGAAACTCTGAAACGCGCCTGCGCCTGTCCAAGCGCCCTCTCCTGCGCCATTATCACCAGTCCGGACGCCATGAACCCGGAAACCAGAAAAAAACTTCAGCCGATTATCGGCAAATATGTCAAATAAATGCGCGCAGCAAAATCGCGGACGGTTAAGGGCTTTATGAAAAAATATATTCGCATCGCAATTTTCATTGCGGTTTTATCCCCTGTCTTTACCTGTTCCGCGCAGGAGAACACTTCCGGCACAATCAGCCGCGGCAAACCAGGCTTCTGGGAAAGTATCAATAACTTTTTTCTGCCGCATCCTGAACAGCGGGAGGTACTGCTGGAAAAACAGACGCTCTATTTTCTGGTTACAGTTGAGAAAGGGGAAAACGGCTGGCATCATCTGGTCTTCAATCCCAATCGCGGTTCTCAGGGCATATGGAATCCGGAATCTCCGGATGAACTGATTTCCAACTACTGTAAATATACAACGCTTTTCCTGCAATGTTCGGATCAGTATCCCCGGCGGGTGCTTTTCATCGGGCTTGGTGCCGGCATCATGCCGCGTTTCATCCGGAAACATTTCCCGGCAACCATTGTTGACGTCATCGAGATTGACGGAGAAATACCCGGTATCGCGGAGCAGTATTTTGCTTTCAAAAAAGATGATAATACTAATATAACCATTGGCGACGGCCGCGATTTTATCAACCGGAATAAGGTCAAATACGACATAATTTTCATTGATGCCTACAGCGCCGAAAACATTCCTTTTCAGCTGACTACCGAAGAATTCTACCGAAAAATACTTGCGTCACTAACTACGGGCGGCCTGATGACCGCCAATGTCGCCAACCTGGGCAAACCCAACTTTATAGCCAGTGAGCTTAAGACTGTTCAAAGCGTTTTCCCGAATCTTGCGGTCTTTGTCTGCCCCGGCCTGACCAATTACATTCTGTTTGCCCCGGTCAACCGGAAATTCGACAGCGCCGTCATCAAACCCCGATGCGCGGAATTAGCAACTATGTCAAACCCGGAACTGGATTTCAGTGCAATGCTCAGCACCAGAATGACAGAGGAAGCGGTCAAAGCAATGACCGGCAGAGCTACTATTTTAAAAGATGATTTCGCGCCGGTTGAAACGATGAAATGATGTTTTGTTTTATGCTTGTAACATAAATTAAGGGAAATAATATTATGCGTGCCGCCAGTAAAAATATCCTCTATTCAATCGCTTTTCTGATGGGATTTGCCCTGATGAGCTATGAAATTTTGGGCGTCAGAGTACTCGCCCCTTATTACGGCAGCTCAATTTATGTATGGGGAGCGATTATCTCGGTTTTCCTGGCTGGACTGGCTCTAGGCTATGAGCAGGGAGGCCGGATTGCCGACAAGACGGCGGATTTAAATGTTCTGCGCCGAATAATCCTTATTCCGGCATTGCTGGTCACAACATTTCCAGCCTACGGACAAAGCATCTGCAAATCAATCTACGCGCTTGAACTGGATTCCAGAGC
>CAIMFA010000716.1 GCA_903840185.1 uncultured Lentisphaeria bacterium
CGTCGACATCACAGAACATAAGCGGACAGAAGACGAGTTAGCTGACCACGAGGCTATTTTGCAAGAGATAAATGACTCGAAAGATAAATTTTTATCTATCATAGCTCACGATCTGAGAAATCCGTTCAACAGCATTATGGGTTTCAGCAATGTTCTGCTCGAGCAGATTCAGGAAAAGAATTATGATGAAATCGGGAAATATGCGGAAATCATCCGGGATTCCTCGCAGCATGCGCTGGATTTGCTGACCAATCTGCTGCAATGGGCTCGTTCACAAACCGGACGGATGGAGTTTAAACCGGAACCTGTTGAAATTGAGACTATCATTCATGAAACAATAAAATTGTTAAATGACTTCGCTCAGCAGAAATCAATAACTATTTCCTGCGAATTGCTGGATAAATCTCCTGTTTCAGCCGATAAATCCATGATTGCCGCTGTATTGAGAAATCTGATTTCAAATGCGGTAAAATTCACTGAGCCGGGGGGAAAAGTTGTTGTTTCCGCCAGACGGAAAAAGAACGGAATGATGGTGACTATAGCCGATACCGGAGTTGGAATAAAAAAAGAGGTTATTGATAAATTATTCCAAATTAAAGAAACCCTCTCAACTCCGGGGACTCTTGAGGAAAAAGGGACAGGCATTGGCCTGATTCTTTGCAAGGAATTTGTTGAAAAGCACGGAGGGAGGATCGGGGTCAGTTCAACGCCCAACCAGGGCTCGCGCTTTTATTTCACCATTCCCGGTTGACCGGTTATCTGCCGATAAAATTGAGAATGCCGGTGATGAAGGTCAGCGGATGCGGCGGACAGCCCGGAACGTAGAGGTCGATTTTATTTTCCTCCATGAATTGCCGCTGCAGCTGCACCGAATTTTCAAATACATGCCCCGCGATTGAGCATGTGCCGACGAGAATGATAATTTTCGGATTCGGCACTGCCTCATAACAGATTTCAAGCGCCCTGGACATATTCCGCGTGACCGGGCCGGTGATTACAATCCCGTCCGCATGGCGCGGGGAGGCGACAAACTCAATGCCGAACCGGCCCATATCGAAATTCACATTGTTCAAAGCGTTCAACTCAAGTTCGCAGCCGTTGCAGCCGCCTGCGGAAACCTGCCGCAGCTTCAATGATTTTCCGAAATAATCCCGGATTTTTTTCGCCGCATGGGCATGGGGGATTTTTTTCGTGTCTTTAGTTACAATCAAGTTTTCTCTTTTATCCGACGCGATATGATAATTGCTGGTGTAATGAATTAATTTTTCAGGACAGGCTTCTTCGCACAGCGGGCAGAAAGTGCAGCGTCCGAGATCAATGCTCAGCGGTGACAGCGTGATGGCCTGCACCGGACACACTGCCGCGCATTTATCGCATCCTTCAGGGCAGGGCTTGTCCGCAATCGCCGGCAGCCCGCGAAACAATTTGGGCAGATGCGCGTTTTTCACATCATGAACGATGGGGTCGCCCTGCAGTATTCTCAGTTTTATCGCATCTATCATAAATCACCATTCTCCTTACAAATCATGGCCGGCATAGGATAAATCAAAACTTTTATTACACAGCGGAAAATCCGAAATTTCGGTTTTGCGCAGCGCCAGGCTCAAGCCGTACCAGTTGTTAAACGACGGATCTTTAATTTTATACTGCGCAATCCCGCCTTTTTCATCTGTAATGGCAATGTGAACGATATCGCCGCGCCAGCCTTCAGTTATTGAGACTGCGCCCGAGCATGGCTCGATGCTGCCTGCGGCGGCTCTGATTTCGCCTCCGGGAAGATTCTCAAGCTGTTCAAAAATGAAGCGCAGCGATTCATCAATTTCCAGTGCGCGCAGACGGGTGCGGGCAAAAACGTCGCCGGTGGATAATGTTATCTGCGAAACTGGAAAATAACGGTATGCCCCGTACGGGTAGTTTATCCGCGTATCCAGCTCAATGCCGCATGAACGCGCCGCCAGCCCGACCAGTCCGATCTTTAAAGCTGAATCCGTGGAGACCGCGCCGGTTTTTTCAAAACGCACCAGCGCTCCGGTCGAGGAAAACAGAAAATCGTTGATGACCCTTACATCATTTCTAACTGTATTCAATTTCTTAATTATAAGATCAATATTTTCTCTGTCGAAATCAAAGCGCACGCCGCCGTAAACAAACAGGCCGCGGCCGAATCTGGAGCCGGACAGGTCCGCCAGGCTGTTGATAACCAGAGTACGCAACCTGCCGTAGGAGGATGCGGCCAGCGCCAGCCCGATATCGTTGGCCGCACCGCCAAGTCCGGATAAATGCATGGCGACCCGCTCAAGCTCTTCGGCAATGGAGCGGATGACCTGGGCGCGCAGGCTGAGCTGTGTATTTGACAGACTCTCGATGACATTGCAGTGCGCGCAAGTATGACCAATCACGGTATCGCCGGCAATTGATTCGGCCAGCATGATTCCACGGTTGGAATCCGCTTCCGGAAAGAGCGCTTCAACACCGCGATGCTGATAGCCTAAATTTATTTCAAGGTTGAAAACCAGCTCCCCGTGGCATTGAAACCTGAAATGCCCCGGCTCAATCACGCCGGCGTGGATCGGGCCGACGGCGACTTCATGGACTTCATCCCCTTCGAGTTTATAAAACTGATACGGCTTGTCTCCGGCAATCACATTCTGCTTTCTCACCGGGCGCAGCCACGGATGATTGACCGGGGTATAGCCGTAATTTTCCGCCAGTTCGCATTCAAAATAATTAGTCTGCGGAAACAACGCCGCCCAGCTCTCGAATTCCAGTTTATCAGCGGGAAATTCCCCGCCTGCAATACAAAGTTCGGAATATCCGGCATTCGCCAGTACGGCGATGATCTTTGCCGGATTGCGTTTATCCGGAGGGAAGAGTCCCAGCATTCTGAAGCCGCCGGATAAATGTTCCGAAACAGTCTTTAAGAAATCATTTTTTTCTGCAAAAATAATTTCATTCAGCCGGAAACATTGATTATTCTGTATTTGTAATGAACTCATAATTTTATCCCGAAATCTTTAGAAATGCTTAAAATGTGTTCACGCAGAATCTCCGGCGATACAACCGCGACAACGATCACGGCAATCAACAGCACGATTGACGCAAAATGCGTAATGTCGAAACGCTCCGGTTCATTCAATATTTTTTCATGCTCGCTTTTGCGGTACAGCATCTGGAACAGCGCGCGTCCCATATTGATAAAAATAAAGAGCATGAAAAACATGGTGATGACCAGTACCCATGGTTTACCGGAAAACAGCATCCCCTCGAAAATCATCAGTTCGCTGAAAAAGATACCGAACGGCGGAATGGCGGAAATGGCGAAAAACGCCAGCAGGAACAGCCAGCCGGTCCAGGGCATTAAATTTATAACCGAACTCACGCCGGCGATCTCCCTGGTCTTAAATTCGCGATGCACATTGCCCGCGATAAAGAACAGAACGACCTTGCACATTGAATTATAAACGATGTGGTACATCGCGCCTATAAATGCAAGCCCGCCGATGCCGATGCCCAGCGTTATTATGCCCAGATGCTCCACACTGGAATACGCCAGCAGCCGTTTGTAATTCTTTACTTTAAACATGAAAACGAAGGCGACGAAAAGCGATAATAAACCGCCCATGATCAATATTGTGCGCGCGAATCCGTGGACTGATGACGGCGTGACGATCTGAAAAATCCGCATCACCCCGAGCAGCGCCGTGATGCGCAGCGAACCGGCCATCAGCGCGGCCACCGGGCTGGGCGAATTGCTGGTGGCGTCAACGTCGGCGGCATGCATCGGCGCGATGCCGATTTTCGTGCTAAGGCCGACAAAAATGAAAATAAAACTGGCCTTCAACCATATCGGATTCAACAGCGCCGAATTTTTCGCGAATTCGGTAAAAAACAACTGTTTCCCTTCCAGCACTGTCCCATTGGACGAAAGCATGAGAAACAGAATGCCGATAAAGGCGAACGCGATGCCGAGCGAAACCAGGAACAGATATTTCCACATCGCCTCCAACGCCTCTTCATTGCGGTAGTAGTAGATCAGCGGCGCCACGCTCAAAGTTGTGGCTTCCGAAGCCACCCAGTACATGCCGAAATTATTGCTGAGTATCGCGGCGGTATTGGCGAACAGGTAAAAGTTGAGCAGCAGAAAATAATATCTTCTCCCGGAAACCGAGTGGGATATCTCCCTTCTCCTCAAATAGGCAAGAGAGACCAGCACCACCCAGAAATAAACATTCGACAACACCAGCAGAATCAACTGGCTGAGCGAATCCGCGCTGAATAATATAAACTCGCCCGGGTGATACCAGCCCATAAACAGGCTGAAAGAAAATGCCAGATGCAGCACGCTTACCAGCAGCGAAATATAATATTGTGCACGGATGCTCTGGACAAAATAAAATGCCGCCGCCGCAGTTAAAGGAAGTAAAATAGCTAGTAATAACATCAGTCTTTCAGCCTCCTCAGCGCGGTTACTTCAAATCCGGAGAGCGTCGAACTGATCTTGTTCAGCGCGATGCCCATCAGGAAAACGACTACGAATATATCCAGCAGCGAACCCAGTTCAATCATCATCGGCAGCTTGGACGCGATAGTGGAACCGAACAGGAAGATGCCGTTTTCCAAAACTAGAAATCCGGCGACATGAATTATCAGCTTCTTTCTGAATATGATGATAAACATCCCGACCGCCACCGCCGAGAACCCGCTGGCAAACGGAATGGTTTCTATTCCCGTGCTCTTGGACAGAATATTGGAAGCGACAAATATCACGGTCATGGTAAAAATCACCAGCAGCAGAAAAGAGAACTGCTGGATGGTCGGTTCGATGATGCGCTTGATATCCAGGTCCAGCAGTATTTTTTTTATGTACTTGGGAATCAGATAAACTTTTACGATGAACAAGGTCGCCGGCAGGATCAGGGCGGGAACGGAGAAATGCTCTATCAAAGGGTACAGCAGCAGCACCGTCAGGATGATTCCTTGAAGCTGGAGCACTGTAACATAAGTTTTCACCCGCGACGTTACCGCCAGGTAGAACAGCGACAAACAAAAGATTATACTTAGAACATTCTGCATAACTGCTTTCTACTTTGTAAATGTATAAATTAACAGATTCAATACCCCGATTGCCGTCGCAAACAGCAGGTACTGCGGAACAAATTTCAACTTGAACCGGGCCGTTACCGTTTCAACCACCGCCAGCGTCGTGGCCAGGGCGGCAATGACTACCAGAAAAATTATAACCGCCACATAACTGTTCTGCACCGCGAACGGATAAAAGAGCGATGCTTCAACAATGGCATAGATGCACAGCTTGACATAGCTGGAATATTGATACAGAAACAGATCCACGCCGGAATTGTCTAGAATCATCACTTCGTGAATCATCGTTAGTTCCAGATGCGTATTGGGGTCGTCAATCGGCATGCGCGAACATTCCGTGACCGCCAGGATCAGGACGGAGATCGAGCATACTACAATGAAGACGATGTAAGTAACATTATTCAGCTTTATCGAGTGGTAAATATCGTAGATGGACGTGAGATTGTCCGCGAACGCGACGCTGCCGATGGTGAAGAAGAAGATCGGTTCGGCGAACACCGCGAAAGTGGCTTCACGCGACGCTCCCATGCCTTCAAACGAACTGCCGATATCCATCGCCGCAAGTATCTGAAAAAACCTGGCCAGCCCCAGCACATAAGCAAATAAAATAATATCGCCTTCAAAACTGATCAGCGGTTTCATGAAGCCGACCGGCAGCATGGCAGCGGCGACAACCATTGCAATCAGATTGACGGCCGGCGAAATGTCGCTGATAAAAGATGAACTGCCCGCGTTGATTGTTTCCTTCCGTAAAAGCCGTTTCAACTCATAGTACGGCTGCACCACCGGCGCGCCGATCCTGCCGGTGAAGATTGCTTTCTGCTTGTTGATCACTCCGGCAAAAAGCGGCGCCAGCAGCAGAATGGCAAGCAATGCAATAATACCCTGTAACAATGTGTTTATATCCATAAGAAACCTATCAGGCTGTAAATTGATATCACCACCAGAATAAACGCGACGTAATACCGGATGTCGGAGTAGCTCAATAACTCAAGCCGGGAAATAAACGTGTCGATCCTTTTGAACAGCGGCAGAATAATCTTCGAGTCAACAAAATCGTCCGCATGGCTTTCAAATCTATTTTTTGCCGGGAAAATTTCCGCCGGCGGTTTTATCTTCTTGTGATAACCCAGAATCGTTTTAGCAATGGTGTTAAGCTGGTCGGCGAAGGATGAAGCCGTATACTGCATTCTCGGGTTCAGCCGTTCGTAACCGCAGCCCCAGGCCGGCGAAATCTTTCTGCCGTATTTTTTATTGATGCCCAGTTTACAGAGATAGATCAGTATGAATCCGGCCGCGATTGCCAGGAAAATCAGGCTGATATAGAACCAGTTGATGTTCAGCAGCGCCGGCGAACTGCTGCCCGGCATGAATGATTTGCCTGCAACGTCATTAATCACGCGGACAAACGGCTGCGGATAAAATCCGATGCCAGCGCACAGCAGCGCGAAAATTCCCAGCGAAAGATAATCGTAAACTGAAACGTGAAAATGTTTGACCTCTTTCCGTTCATCGCCTAGGAACATGATCGAATTGATCTTGGTGAAGCAGGCCACCGCCAGGCCTCCGACAAACGCCAGACCGACCGTTGAAATCAGCATCAGCAGCGGATAATAATTTTTCAATTCCCGCGCCGTGGTGAAAAAACCGTTGAAGATGATAAACTCGGAAATGAAGCCGTTAAGCGGCGGAATCCCGCTGATCGCGACGGAGCCGATCAGAAACAGTATCGCGAAAAATCTTCCGCGCCGCGCCAGTCCGCCCATCAGTTCAATATTACGCGTTCCCAGATTCTGATAAATTACGCCGCTGCCGATGAACAGCAGGCTTTTAAAAATCGCGTGGTTGAGCGTGTGCAGCAGCGCTCCGCCGAAGCCGAGCACCTGCACCGGCAGCGAATGGTACGCCGAGCCGATAAAACCAATGCCGATGCCGATGCCGATGATGCCGATATTCTCCACCGAGTGATACGCCAGCAGCCGTTTAATGTCATGCTGGGCCAGCGCATACCAGACCCCGAATATCGCGCTGATCATGCTCCCCGCCAGCACCGCCCAGCCCAGCCATTCCGGCGTCGGATTGAGGAACTGGAATGTCCGGAAAATACCGTAGATCCCGGTTTTAATGATGATGCCGGAAAGAAACGAACTGAAAACGGTCGGTGCGATCGGATGCGCCCGCGGCAGCCAGAAATGGAACGGCATAAAACCGGCTTTCATGCCGAACGCGACCAGAGCTAAGGCATAGAGCAGAATGAATAAGCCGCCCGTATCCGGCGAAACATGAAAGTCGCTGAACAGCCAGCTGTTCGCCTGGCGGTGCAGCAGGAAGAAAAATATGTAGAGAATGAACACGACCACATGATTCATCACCAGATAATAGAAGCTTCCGGCTTGAACATCCTCTTTCTCTTTTTCAAAAATCATGCCGAGATAGGCCGCCGTGCTCATCAATTCCCAGCAGACCAGAAACAGAATGGAGTGATTGGAAACCACTGTCAACTGCGTAGCGGCGAGCAGTACCGGATAAACCACCAGCAGCTGTTTTACAGACTTGCCTTTTGCCATATAATGGTTGAGCGATGAGTAGCTGTAAATCGTGGTCGGGATGGCGACCAGCTGCACAATCGCCAGGAAATAGAGTCCCAGCGCGTCAAACCTGAACAGGTCGGGAGGGATGCCGCAAATGGTGGAATTAAGCGGCCCGGCGCCGGGGAAGAGCAGTGCGGAAAGTGTAGCCCACAGTCCGGAGATCAAACCGCAGAGCAGCAGCAGATGCACCGCGACGGACGCCGCCCGGTTGCCGCGCAGCAATATCACCGCGATCAGCGCGGACATCTGTATTGCTAATGAGTAAAAGAACAAATCCATATTGTCATGCGCCCCTCGTGCTCTCGATATGATTTATTATGTCAAGCAGGTCCTGGCTGCTGAGCCGGTTCTCCAGCGCGGCACGGAATGTTTCCTGTGAAAGCATGAAACTCAAATGGGCCAGCAGACTCAAGTGCTGTTTAATCGTCTGGGAGACCAGCAGGATGATCGTATGCACCGGCTTCCCGTCAATTGATTTCAAATCCAGCGGGCGCTGCGGAAAGAAAAAGTTTATCAGCGGATTGCGCCCCACCATCAGCGGGATCCGCGGATGCGGCAGGCTGATGCCGTTGCCGATGGCCGTGCTCATCAGGGCTTCGCGGTTCTTCAGCAGTTGAATGATGATGGCCTTGTCAACGTTCGCATCAAGATGCACCATACCCAGCATCTGCTCCAGATAGGACTCCTCCGTGAGCGCGCAGTCATAATAAAAGGAATTCTGATCAAGAATCGTATTCAACGCCTTAACCTGATATTCGCTCATATTACTATGATTCGATATATTAATCGGAATATTCCGGATTAACGCCCATTCCACTATTTGCTGTTTATTGAAAAAGTATTTATCGTTGATGATTTGATAAGGTATCTCATTCGCCTTCATCAAATTCTGAATCTCTTTTTCAGGCCTCGTTAGCAATACTGAAACATCTTTAATTGTAAAGTCCATTTATTGATTTTTTAATAGCGTTGCTGACAGGAGCGCGATTATCCTTAATAAGTATATTTTATTTCTAAAAATTTCAGAGGCTGACAACCCCATCCTAACCTGGATTGTTCATAAAGAAATGGATGAAAGACGAAAATATGCTCAAAAAGAAAGTTTTTGACGATGCCGCAGTCGTAGCAGCGCTACGGCGAGGACATCGGCAATGGCTTTACTTTGAGCAGATTGCAGTATTTCGCCATCAGTTTATGAATTATTCAGGCTAAACGTTGATGTACTATATTTCAGCATTAACACTATTTCAATACCTGAAAACCGCGACAGGCCAAAAAGAAGCAAAATCACAGGCATAATCTTCATTGTGTAAAATTCCTGCCTGTCAAATACAACTTAACCACGAAAAACTTAGCGCGGCATAGCCGCAACCAAAAAATACATTTTAACCACGAAAAACACGAAAATTCACGAAAAAAAGCCAATACAGTTTTATCCCGCGACTGCGGGAAGGACGCAGAGCACACGGAGGAAATACAAATACACTTCACCATGAAG
>CAIMFA010000717.1 GCA_903840185.1 uncultured Lentisphaeria bacterium
AATATCGCCGGAAGGAGGAACGGAAAAATACAGCCGCAAGACATTCACCGCAAAGCGGTTGCGATCTTTTGATTTTGGATTCGCACTCTTCGGGGCCTTCGATACCCCGGTATCGGCAGCCTCTCAGAATACGAACCAATTCTCAAAATCTTCGCAATCTATGTTGAATTTTCAACCGTGCAGAGTATTTACCATTTCCCGGAAGTGTCATAACGAAATTTTTTCATCATTTTATTCCTGGCCTGAATAATTCATAAACTTGAGCCAATTGCAAAACTCAAGTTTTGCATGAATTAAGAATTTAGAATCTGGAATTAAGAATGAAATTCGAACTAAAATCCGGATTTATTCTGACTTCTGACTTCTTTTCCAATTACCTCACTTATGGACAAATACTGTAATATCACTTTACCGCCAGTTCAATATAAAAACTCGGTTCGGGTTGTGCGGACATGTCCGCATCCAGCCGGATGCCGCCATCGATACGGACCAGCGGCAGTTCCCGCCGGCGCGAGCCGTCAAAACCGAGGACCCACGCGTGCAGCTGCGCCGCCTGTGTGGTTGCAATGCTGGCGGATATGGCGCCTGTTTCTATCAGTACGGGGGCATGGCCGCTGTCCACCAGCTCGACACGGTCGGGGCTGGTGAACGTCATATCCGAATTTAGCGCATCGGTGGCGTACACCAGCAGAATTCTTTGACTTTCACGCAATGGCCGGCCGTCAAGAGCGGCGGCGGCGACACTGCCTGGAACGCTTATCCGGTGAATTGTAAGCGCGCCGAGTGCGGCATTGGTTTCGCTGCCGAGAGTCGCCCCCTCCAGCCGCGGAGTACGTACAGTGTAAAGTTTCCGGTTCCGGTCGATGCAGAGTTCCCCGGTATCGGATTCATAAATATCCTTTGCCGGATCAGTGACATTGGCGGCCGTAATCAGGCTGCGGCTGCGCATCCCGGCAACGACCTGTCGCGGATCGCCCGGGTTATCTATCACGCCGGCCGAGGCTTCGGTGGCGACAATGCGCGCCGCCCCCGCGAGCGGAAGCTGAAGGTCGATTCCGGGACCGGGAACGATGGCGCCAACCCGGACGCCGAACTTGCAAATGAGTGCCAGATTGCGCTGCTCGGCAGAGATGCCGCTCGACCATGTATCCGCCGCGACCGTCGCGGCCGGATCAACCACTATTTGAATACGGTGCGGAGATTGAGCGACTGCCGCATCAGCATAAGCCAGAGTACTGATTACCTGCGAGGCGCGGGCTACCGGATCCGGCCCGACCCAGAACGGCTTGATCGGGGCTTTGTCAAGCGGGTGTTCCCTGGTCACGGATGTCCGGTCAATGGTATTGTCAGCGTAGGCATAGGCAGGCTCCGCGACATCTCCGACCGGCATTTGATGCACCATCATCGCATCCCAACCCTGAAACGCGGCAAAAGCACCGGCAGTCAACCCTTCTTCGTGGCGGAAACGATTCCAGAACGCATTGCCATATTCAGGAACCAGGAATGGTTTGCCAAGCTGACGGGTGGATGCCAGTAAGCGTAAGTTGGGCAGCAATCCGGAGATGGAGCTGGTCTGGTCGATCCGCGATCCGGGCTCCGCCCATTTTGACGGGTGCGCGAAGTAGGCGTGCATCGAAATATAATCCACTTTACTGCGCATTGCGGTAAAAAAGAGACTGGGTATGGCGTCATATTGCGTCACCGGGGCAGTGCAGCCGGCGGCGTCAATGCCCTGGCGGTACCATGCCAGCAATTCCAGCTGAGCATCGTACAGGAAACTTATTGCATCGTCAGCGCGGCGGCCGCTACTTAATTGTTCGATATCAGGCAACCCGATGCCCGCGAAACCGTCTGCCGGAGTCTCTATACCCCAGGCCGCGGCCAGGTCTGCCGGATTAGCGTATTTGCGGGCAAGCCATGCGCGCCATGGCGCAGTCCAGGCGGCCGGCAGTTTGGATATTTGCACTGCGTTGCAGAAAGGAATATCCTGCTCATTATAAGGCAGCACCGCGACCACCATGGGGTCTTCAGCCAGCGATATGCCGGTGTACGGGTTGCGGTGAGTCAGAAACTTCCGCATTCCCTCCAGCCAGTTTCCGCGGACCGCGGGATCCGTAAAAATATTGCGTTTGAAGTCGAGAGCCCGTGCCTGAGCCGACCATGGATTACCTGCGGTGTAACCGCTGACCGACCCCATCAGATCGACATACAGCCTGATACCGCGCTGGCGCAGATGATAGGTAAAACGGTCGATCATCTCCACTGCGCGCGGATCGAATTCGCCAGTCTTCGCAATAAAGCCGGTCAGCAAGTGGTCATGGGTGCCAAGCCGTACGAAGTTGTAACCCTGGATGCGGACAGCATCCGCATACGCGGACAATTCCGCATCTCCCGGCCATTTGTCAGCCAGGGAACGGGACAGCGCAAAACGCTTGGCGAGCAGCATCATATCCACGCTGGCTCCCCATAGCCGCACCGGCTTGTCTCCGTCGAGCAGGCCGCCGTCCGCGCCGACCATCAACCGGGCGGGAGTCTTCGCGGGAACCAGCCGGCTGAAATCCAGCGCTGATCCGGGCAGGACACGCGTATGCTTGAGATCCACCGGCCGCCAGCGGGCATCAGCGGTGACGGTCCAGTTCTTTGAATGCACTGCCAGTTTAGACGGATTTAAATCGTTAGACAGCATCACGTCGGAAACCGTGACTGTCGCGTCTTTGAAATCTCCCATGAATAAACGCAGTGATCTTGGTTTGTCGTAACTGCCGTTGTCAGCCCGCTTGATCTCAAGTATGCATTCATACTCCTTTTCGCCGGGCTCCAGATTGACGTCGGCGCCGCCATAGTAAGAATACGGCGCTTTGCTTAAACAATATGTAACTGTAATTCTGCCTGCCTTGCCGGTATTGGCTTTAAACTTTAACTTGCAGCTTTTGCCAGCCTCAATATCCACCGGCCTGATAATCTGGATGTTACTGGCAATCTGATTTGCAATTGCAGGAGATTTTGCGATAACCCTGCCATTCTGAAACGTCACCGAACCGCCGGCGTCCGTCACCGCTTTGGGCATGTAGAAACTCCAGCCGCTGTCATTTGATATTCCGGTATCTTTAAGCAGATTGTCGGCAGATAGCGTGACAGCAGCGGTTAAAAAAAGCGAGGCCGCAATAGTTTTCAATAGACGTTTCATAATTACATATTTCTTTCTTATAGTATCTTTGTTTTAGACTTCCTTTCGCCAGCCCGATGCAGGTGTCGGCTGCTCCATAATATACCCTGAGCCGCCGCGTTTTCATATCGGTTATCGCGGCAGGCACCGCTGACTTTATCCTTCATATAAACCCGCGGGCAGTTTTGATTTGTCACTTGCGAATCATTTCTTTGTAGTTCCGGCCGGCGGCGGCAGCGCGGTGGCGGAGACCACGCACAGCAACCCGTCGCCGGCGGCGCATATTTCCGCGGCTTCGATCTCCGCTTCCGGCCGCGGGTTGGCCATTTCCACCAGGAACAAACCGTATTCGTTGAACCGGTCACTCAAAAATTTGACTGCCGGCGCCGCCCCTGACGGCTGAACCGCCAGAAACCAGTCTTTAAGATGTCTGCCGTTTTCCAGCGGCATTAACGTTTCCGTGCCGTCGGCATAACGGAGTTTTATTGCTCCAAGTATTTTTGCACCTGACGGTACATACATGGCGGTCAGTAGAAACGCGATTCCGGCGGAGCGCCCCCCGACCGGCAGCCGCAATGAACTGCCGCTGGTACCGCGCCAGTCTGCGGTCGAGAGCATTGCCGGATAATCGGCGCGCCGGAATGTGATTCCCTTGATAACCGTTTCCGCCTGGACTTTTTTAATCATATCGTCAAGTCCGACCGAGGTATCGCCGCGGGAAAATGTCCGCTTGTCCTCCCGGTTTTTAACCGGCAGGGAACGTGTTCCGGCAACTGGAACGGACGACTGCGGCCGCAGGGATACGTCATCAACGATGATCGTACCCGGTTTTTCCAGTCCGACGATAAAAGCGACATTTCCGGCCGGCGGACGCGGGAAATCCGTTGTCGTCAGATAATGTTTAAATCCTCCCGCTTTGATCTGCCCGAGCGGATAGTTCTTATAGATATTGCCGGTGCGGTCGAATACCGCCAGATAGGCTTCTACCGGCGCTGTTCCCGGGTTTTTCAGCCAGACGGAGAACTCGTAACTGCCGGGCTCGTTGATCTGCTGTTCAAAGAAAGCGTAGACCCGGCCTTTGCCTGAACTGGATATTGACAGCGCGTAATCGCCGCTGTGTCCGCCTTTGACCAGACTGATGTTTCCTTGCGGATCAAAATCTCTGGCTCGGAACTGCCAGTTGGCGACAATGGCGTTGCCGAGTCCGCCCATGGCGATGTCGCCGCTGATTTCCTCGAATCCTCCATTAGGACAGAGTTCCGCCGCGACGGCTTCCGCCGCGATCACCTTGACTGGCTGTCGGCTGACTGCGAAGATCATTTCCTGCGCTCCGTCCGGACGGCAGATATCGCCCTGCCGGATGAATTTGACATCCCGGCCGTAGACATCGGTGATGCTGACAATGTCGCCGCCCAGCTGCCAGCGGCGCGGTGAACTGGCCTGTCCCAGTGCGGTGAACCAGGTGCCGTCGGTACGGCGGAAACGATGTTTAAGATCGAAATATTTGACTTTAGGATCATCGATCAAGCCGGCAAATTCGCTGCATTTGCGCAGTTGATTCTGCATTGCCGCCAGGGTTGACAGCACCGGATTCGGACTCAGGGTATAGTATGAGAAGAAGAAATCTTCACCGAAATTGAAATACTTTTCAAAGCCGAATTCAATAAACCAGAAGAACATTGCCGCCGTCATCAGGCTCTGCTTTTTACGGTCGGCGATGGTATGCCACATCTGCTCGGTCTGCCAGATCGGCATGCCCGGCCTGGCTTCCTTGATCGCCGCCAGCAGCGGGGCGATGCCCCAGCGGCCCTGATAGGCGTGAATATTGTAGATATCGCAATATTGGGCTGCACCCATTTTGAGCAGATCAAAAGGCATTTTCTGATCGCAGAGAGTGCCGTAGCCGAAACCGCTGACCAGGATGCGGCAGTTCGGGTCCGCCTTCTTCGCCGCCCGCCAGGAAACTTTGAGCAGCTCGAAATAGTCCTGAGTCGTTCCGGAAAAAGATGCTGGCGGACATGGCGGATGCCAGTCTACTTCGTTCCATATCTCCCAGTGGCTGACCCGTCCCTTGTAGCGGGATACCACCTGATAGACGTAGTTTTCCCAGTCGGCCAGTCTGGCCGGCTTGTGGCGGCTGGCCATGGAGGAATTTTTATGACCGGGTTTAACTTCCGGATCTGCCGCCCATACCGGCGGATCGCCGAGAATGCCGATACAGTTGACGCCGCCGCGTTCGGCCGCGTCCACCATTTTGTCGGTTAATGTCCAGTTGAAGCGTCCTTTTTCCGGTTCGACCGCATTCCATTTGAACGCATCGCTCCGGCACCAGTGCAGGTTGAGTTTAGCCAGCACCTCGGTATGGTCGAAAAGGTGATGACCGAGATATTCGGCGAACCTGCCGTCTTTGATCTGCGGGTCAGCTGCCGGAATTACCGCATGAGTGAACTGCCAGCGCAGGTCTGCCCGTCCCGGCGCTGAAACCGTCATATCAAGATCGTAAAATCCGGACGGCAGCGCGGGCGGCAGCAGTTCGCGCGATACCAGTACAGAGAGGGGTGGAAGTTCAAAGTCATATCCTCTGTCATCGACTTTTTTGCCGTCAATGTCAGTGATTTTCAATTTGACATGGTATTTTACTGTTGAATTGGAGTAGTTGCCGGCTATCAGCGGCAGTTTCACCTGATCGCCGCATACGGTGAACGATTTTTCAAAATTCCATACCGGCGTCAGGAAGGAGAAGTCATCTCTGCCGGCGGTAATCCGGTACTCTGCACGGGCTAAATTGTCTGCTGCAATAAATGTGGTGTCCGGTCCGGCGGTGAAGGCCGCATCCGGATTGGCGTTCAGCTCCGGATCCGGCAGCTGCCGGGACGAAATGCGCATGGCGCTGACTGCCAAAGGCGCGGCGCGGCAAACTCTGAACTGCGCCGGTATCGGGCCGATCTCGCCGGAGAACCCGCTGCTGTTTTTCAGTTGCCCGTTGACGTATAGCCGCCAGCCGTTTTTGCCCCAGCTGCAGGCGATGTTGACGGGCTTGCCTTGAACCAGAGCTTCCAGTCCGGTTTTGGCGTAGGCCGTCTGCTCTCCGCTGCGGGCGACCGCCAAAAGACCGCGGGAATTGTTTTCGCCGCTGGATGTGCAAATCCCCAGAATGTTACGGATTGTCGAGGCTGCCGGCGGCTGGGCGGGGGACATTTCAAAAGCGAATGCCCAGTCGCTTTCAAATTCCGCCGCCGGTTTGGAGGGAGTGACGGTAAGTTCGACTGTTCCAGCTCCCGGGTTGATTATGCCGGGGGCATGGAAGCTGACGAGTTTTCCATTATAGTCTTCGAGCCCGGCGCTTTTGACTGTCTGCCCCGTAATGAGAGAGGCGGCCGACAGAGTACAGCAGCATAACAGCGCTTTAATCATGATTGATCCGTTGGGTGATGTTAGTATCGTTGTTTTAGACTTCTATGTTTTTAACGTTTATAAAATTGACTGCTGCTGAATCCAGCACGCCGTTCTATAGGACAGATAGGACAGATAGGACAGATAGGACAGATAGGACAGATAGGACTGATGGGTTCTACCTAACTCCTAACTCCTAACTCCTAACTGACTAGCTGTTTCCCTTGGATATTCGATATTCCTGCCTTGAGTAGGGCGGTTTTGCCCAAACCGCCTTTTGTGCCAGTTTCGGCGAAACTGGC
>CAIMFA010000718.1 GCA_903840185.1 uncultured Lentisphaeria bacterium
ACCGTTCCCGGTATCAGCGCCCTGCCGGCTTCCAGAATCACCTTGCCGCCGATCTCAATTCCGGCGTCAACATCAATATAAGCCATCGCGACCGCCATTCCAAGCGACGGAGCAAACGCGCCGGAAGTAACTTTCCCGATCACCGTGTTTCCGTCAACTGAAAATACAATAGCGCCTTCACGCGCGGCGCGCCTGCCGTCAAGCACGACTCCGACCAGCTTTTTCGCCGGCGTGTCTCCGACCAGCGCGTTTTTGCCGATGAAGTTGCGGTCCGGATTTTCATCCAGCTTAAGCATATCGGCATAACCGGCTTCAACAGGAGTGGTTGCCAGATTAAGTTCATGCCCGTAAAGCGCATAGCCCATTTCCAGGCGCAGCGTATCCCTGGCGCCGAGTCCGGCGGGTTTCACATTTTTCAGCGTCAGCAGATACTGCCACATCTCAACCGCTTTGCCGGCATCGAAATAGAGCTCGAACCCGAGCTCGCCGGTGTAACCGGTGCGGCTGAGCAGGCACGGGATGGAATGGATAACCGTTTTTGTCCAGAAAAAATACTTCGGCAGTGCGGCAATATCCAGACCGGCTTCGGCCAGCACGTCGGCGCTTTCCGGTCCCTGCAAATCAATTTTCGCGGTATTGTCGGAAATATCCGTGAACTCAATGCCGTCCGGCAGGTTGGAGCTGATCTGTTCAGCGTCGCCGTATCTGGTGCCGGCGTTGACCACAATAAAAAAATCATCCTCGCCCATGCGGTAGACGATTAAATCATCCATGACTTTGCCGTCCGGGTCCAGCAGGAAATTGTAGCGGCAGACGCCAATTTTCTGGTCGCATACCGGACGGGCCAGAATATGGTCCAGCGCGGCCGCGGCCCCTTCACCTTTCACCGTAAATTCGCCCATGTGGCAAATATCGAAAATGGAAACATGCTGCCGGGTGTGATTATGCTCGGAAATAATCCCCTCCGCATACTGCACCGGCATGTTCCACCCGGCGAACGGCACCATTTTCGCGCCGGCAAGCACGTGCTGTTCATACAGCGGCGTGCTCTTCATTTCTTCTTCTGACATATCAGTACCTCTTTCGGCATTTTATCTTGATATACTTTTGTTCAATTTATTAAACGCAGGGGAATTATATATCCGTTTAATGCAAAGTCTAATTTTGAAATACAAAAATCATTCTTTTTTATGAGATTATTATTTAACCTGGATTATTCATAAAGAAGGATGAAAGACGAAAATATGCTCAAAAAGAAAGATTTTGGCGATGCCGCAGTCGTAGCAGCGCTACGGCGAGGACATCGGTAAAGACTTTACTTTGAGCAGATTGCAGTATTTCGCCATGAGTTTATGAATTATTCAGTTCAAAGCCTGCGGGACACGTATCAATACTCCTTCTCAATCTGGAATTGTTTTTAATCCACATTATCTTAATAAAGAAATACAAGGATGCAAATTACTCTATGAAAATATATATTCAAACTGATATTGAAGGCGTTGCCGGATACTGCTTTTTTGAACACCGCGATCCGAAAGTGGAAAATGTCCAGCACCGCTACCGGATGTACAAGCTGCTGACAAATGAGGTCAATGCCGCCGTCAAAGCCGCGTTCGATGCCGGCGCGGACGAGGTGCTGGTCAATGACAACCACGCCAGCGGATACAATATCATCTTCGAAGATCTCGATCCGCGGTGCCGGATCATTCACGGCAGGAACTGCAGCGGACCGCACTGGCTGCCGCTGCTGGACGCATCCTGCGACGCGCTGGTGCTGGTCGGCATGCACGCCATGGGCGAGACCCCCAACGCCATTCTGCCGCATTCCAAATGGAAAGTAAACGGCGGCGCTATCTATCTCAGCGAAGGTTCAATGGCGGCGGCAATCGCCGGGGATTATTCTGTCCCGACTGTCTTTGTCAGCGGCGATGATAAGATTACCGCTGAAATCAAAAGCAAAATCCCTGAAATCGAGACCGCTGAAGTAAAGCAGGCCCTGTCGGTATATCAGGCCTGTTCCGTGATTCCATCCCGCGCCTGCGAAATGATTTACGCCGGGGTCAGGCAGGGCATCGCCCGCAGATCGGAAATTAAGCCGTACTGCATTCCGGGTCCGGTCAAGCTGAATCTGCTTGACTCGCCGACTCATGCTGACCTGAAAGAGTTATTCCCGGAGGATGTTGAAGCCCCGACAATTGACCAGGCGTTCATGGCGTTCGAACGCCGCATGAGCTGGACTACTTTTGACACCGCCAAAGTTAATGGCTTTGTCTTCCCGTAAAAAACTAACGCAACAGGCCGCAACTCGCTTTGCTGGAGATTAATAGGTAATTGCATGAGTAGTCAGAATTCAGGAGTCAGGATTCAGAATAAATCCGGATTTTAGGTTGTACATTGGTATTCCCCCTGTTGGCTCCCCTTGTTGGTTCCACCTCGGTTGGATATTGGATATTCCTTGTTGGTTATTGGATATTGAGTATTTTGGCTGTTACGTTGGATATTGGATATTCTCCCGCCTTGCGGGATCCCGCAGGGCGGGACGGGATATTGGATATTGAGTTCTAAAGCTGGATATTGGCATTCCGCATCTTGGTTTCCATATTTGATATAAGGAAAATTATTTTTCGTAAAAAGGTTCCATAAGGTATTGACTTTTTTTAAAATCCGCCATATAATACCTCATAGAACCTTTAAAACCGGTATGGTCGGGATTTTCAGATATGGAAACGCTTGAACTGAAAAAAGACAAAGTCTATCTCGGACTCAAACAGGATATCCTCTCCGGCAGGCTGCCTTCCGGCGGGAAACTGCCGCGCGAGACCGACCTGGCCAGAGAACTGGGTGTGGGCAGAATAACGCTGCGGGCATCGCTCGACCGGCTGGAAAATGACGGGTTCATCAGGCGCATTCATGGTAAAGGCACGTTTGTATATCCGGACGGCGCAACTACAGATGCGTCCACTATCATGGTAATCCACGGCGGCGGCAGCGGTTTTGAACTGCCCTGGCATTATATTGTGCCGGAAATCACCCGCTGCGCCACCGAAAAACAATTAAAAGCATTTATCATGACCGATTCTGCGATAAATATGTTTTCCGAATTAGACATTAAGGCATTTGCCAAATCCAACCACATCATCGGCATTGCCGCGGTGACGAACCATTTTACCGGTCATGAACCGCTTCTGACCAAAATGAAATCCGCTGGTGTTCCGGTAGTAATTACTCACGGAGCGCCGGACGACGCAGAAGTAACCGGACTCTCCTGTATCGCAGTCTCGGAAAAAGACTGCTGGGAGGCGGCAATTGCGCATCTGACCGGACTCGGTCATCAACGAATTGCTATAATCGGCAAGACTGGCGCCAGTTTCCGGGAATATTCTTTGCCGGAAACTTTAAAATTACTGAAAAAATATCATGCCGAACCCGACGAAGCCATGGTTCGCACAACAGAATTTGACCGGCAGCAGATTGTTGAAACCGTCAAAATTTTCTTTTCAAATCCGGTCAAACCGACAGCAATCCTGTGCTTTTCCGATTTTTACGCAATATACGTCTATGACGCGCTGAAGGAATTGAAGCTTCGTATTCCGCAGGACGTCGCGGTGATGGGCATTTGCGGCTATCCGGATGCGCGGATGCTGAACCCGCCATTATCAACCATCGATTACGGCTATGCTGAATTCGCCAGAATGGCGGTGGAAATGCTTCAGAATCCGGGAAAGTGGATTGACGCTGCCGGCAGGGGGAAACTGCGGCTCAAGCCGTTTAAATTAATTAAAAGACAAAGTACCGAACCAAAATTAAAAACTTAAACCATGGAGGGTTTAAAAATGAAAAAGTCAAATTTTACGCTCATTGAATTGCTCGTGGTGATCGCCATCATCGCCATCCTCGCGGCAATGCTGCTGCCCGCCCTGAACAAAGCCAGAGAAAAAGCGCGCGCATCGGAGTGCGCCAATAACCTGAAACAACTTGGTCAGGCATTCATGCTTTATGTTAATGACTACAATGACAATCTGCCGCAGGGAAGAGACTATGCCCCGACTGCGACGTATTGGAATTGCGCGGTAAACGGGCGGGGATATCTACAGCCTTATCTCAGAACGTTATCGAGTGTGCCAGGAATAGTATTATATTATGGTCTTGTGAATGATACAGGGCGCGGCCCGTTGTGCTGTCCTTCCGAAGCCGGAACTCCCGGCGTTGGCGTAAGTACTTACGGATATAATTCAATTATTGCCAGCACCGTAAACCTCTCCAATCCTGCGGCAGTTGCCGGCGGCGGAAGTATTCTGCGCAAAATAACGCGCTTTAAAAAGCCTTCAGAAACCGGACTGGTGATGGATATAGCCTCGTGGACCGGCCCCTATGCCGATTCCAGTGCTCAAACTAAAGTGCGCACTACCAGCGCTGGAGATTACCAGGTGACGTATCGTCACGGCGGCAAGGCTCCCATGACCGCAACCGCCGCCAATGTAACATTTTCTGACGGTCATCTTGAAAACAGGAAATACGGCACGCTTCCCAGCGAAGATCCCGGCAGCGCCGGCTGGACAAATTCACGGAAGAATTTTTATTTCTGGACTCCTCAGCCGCCGTTATACTGAAAAAAACTTCTGATCCGCCTGGACTTCTAAACGTCCGGACGCACTAGAATAAATTAATAAGATGATTTGGCATCTAAAACATAAAACTTGAGGATTTGATGAAAAATATATATTGCCTGCCTGCTGCCGGACTTTGTGCTTTATTCATAATCGGGAATGCTGCTGCTCAATCTTCGGATGTTTCGTCTGAAAAATTCGACGCCGGCGGAGTCAGCGTCGATCTCTCGAAATGTCAGGCTGAACAGGCCGCGCCGCAAGGCGAAAACCTGCTGAAATTCAGCGATTTTGAAGACATTAAAACCGACTTGCAGCAGAAGCCTTTTGACAACTGGGGCAGCAGTTTTTATGTCCACCAGAAAGACGGCGAAGAACTTAAACCCAGGATGATGCCGTTGACTTTCAGAAAAATCAGCACGGATAATCCCGCCTCCGGTACCCGCTGCGCCGCGCTGATCACGCCGCTGGAGGTAAATCAGTACCGCGACGCCAAAGGCAATCCGATGATCTCCAACCGGATCACTCAAAATATCGTGCTGCCGGAAAATGCCGGTCCGGTAAAATACCAGTTGACTTTCAAATTGCGCGGTAAACTGGAAAACACGCCGGGGCTGAACAGTTTCCGCGGCTTCGTCTCGTTCTTTGACAATCCCGAACAGTGGAAAGCCAAACAGTTGAAGGAAATGCTCAACGTGCCGTTTACAGTCAAACCTGACTGGCAGGATAACAGCATGAGTTTCGTTGCGCCCGCCGGAACCCGTTCGCTAAGTATTTCACTGGCGCTGTACGGTTGCGGCGAAGCGTATCTGGATGACGTCAAACTGCAAGCTGTGCAGATGGAAAAAGGCATGACCGTTAAACTGATGCCGTTCGCTTTCCTCGATAATATTTTCTGCCTTGGAACCGGCCAGCCGGGAACACTGGTGTTCGCGTTCGGCAATGAAAATGCGATGAAGCTGGAAAATCCGGTGCTTTACCTGAAAATCCCGGAAACGTTCAAACTGGTTGACGTTCGCGACATCCTTAAAATCACCGACCGGAAACGTGATGACAACGGCAATATCACCTATAAAATTGATTTCAGCTATTTGAAAAAATCTATCAGCAAGGAATTTTACGGCGTTTATCAGATCGCCTCCGCCATGCTTAAATCCGATTTGCCGCCGGGCGATAAACTGTATCCCGCCGAATACTGGGTGGAAGACGGCAGCTACCGCAGCGTGCCGGAAAAATTCTCCCTGAAAATAATCCCGGCCTCGTCCGGTAAAACGCCGCAAATATTCCGCACCGCCGCCATGCTCGTCAGGGAAAGCGATTTTGCTGAAAACGGCACTAAAGAGTTCGTGCCTTTCTATGCCGGCAACGGCTTCAACGCGGTGCATGGCGCAAAATCCCAGGCAATGCTGGAGGCATTTAAAAAAGCCGGCATCTCCCGCTATGTCGAGCCTTTCAACCTGTGCAACGGCTACCGGCTTGGCGAAGCGAAAAAGACTGAAGAGGCGTTTTTCCGGCTGGTTGACGGTTCGCCGTACAAGAAACCGGAGGAGGCCATCTGCCCGGTAGAAGTCTACAAGCAGGGGCCGTACTATAAAGAACATGTCACCGGCATGCTGGAAAAACTGCTGGTCAGCAGGGATGCCGCCGACAATATCATGCCGAACTGGGAACCCTACATGTTCGATTTCAAAGGATGTTTCTGTCCGCGCTGCAAAGATGAATTCATCAAATACAGCAAACTGCCGCGCGAAGACGTCGATAAAAAATGGCCCAATTCCATCATTACTTCCTACAAGGAATCCTGGATCAAATTCCGCAGCTGGCAGCATGCGCAGATGATGCAGACTTTGGAACAAACAATCAACGAACTCGGGAAAAAAGCCGGTAAAGACGCGCATTTCATGCCGGAAGTCGGCTGGAGTTACTTTATTGAAAACACCAATCACGAAGGCGGTCAGTACAATCCGGCGGACTATCTGGACAAACTGTCGTGGATCGAAGTCTGGGGCCCGTACATCTTCCAGCCGTTCACCAAACCGTATGAATATTACACAGGAATTCATCTGATCACTTATATGGGCGCCCGCGATATGAAAAAATTTGTCGCTGACCGGATTTCCGATCCGGCCAGACGCCCGAAATTGATCGCCTTTCCGCACAGTTACCAGTGCAATGACTGGGTGACCGAACCGGAAGCGCTGGGATTCGAATATCTCTGTTTCTTCCTCAACGGCTGGGAAGGGGTTTTCGCCTATCATTTCCCGCGCGGTTACGACCAGCGTTACTGGAGCGAATTAGCCGGAACCAACACCGCAATCGCCGAATATGAAAATTATGTGTTCAAAGGCCGCCGCGACTTGTCGTCCACTACCGCGGTCGTCAGCCCGGTACCGGCGGCTGATTTCCCGAAATCCTGGCTCGAAGGCGGGAATTTCCTGCAGAAACTGCCCGATCTGGCCGGTGCCTCACTGCTGCAATGCGTCAGTTATGAACTTGACAATAAACGTTTGATCGCCACCGGCAATTTCTGGCTCAAAGGCGAAATATTCTTCAAACTCAAGGTCGGCTTCCTTGGTAAGGGAATGAAATATGTGCTGACCCGGCCGGACAAAAAGCTCTGTTTCGCCAATGCAGCAGGGGATATTGCGTTGAATGCCGCGGATCTGGAAAAGGGCATTCTGCTGCAAACCGGGGCATTGCGCTGGAATTTCTATGTGCTGGAACCGTATGAAGCCGGAAAAAATTACGGCGAAGTCATAACTCCGGCGGAAATGGATAAAGTCATGAAAACGCGCCTGCCCGCAATCGAACAGGCGGTAAAATGGGAAAAACAGTTCGCCGCCGGCAAACGCGAACAGGCCGCAAAGGCACTCGGGCTGCCGGATTATTCCGGCATTAAAGATATGAGCAGCGCCGGAGTTTCCTGCTCGAAAAAAACCACTGGCGATAAAACTTTAGTCGAATTCAAATCCGGCGACATGATATTGACCCTGGACCCGGCGGTCGGCGGACGCCTGATGAGCTGGACTAAAGGCAAGGATGAACTGGTCAGCCAGGATGAAAAAACCGGGCTGGCGGTGGATGGTTTCTGGTGGCCGAAAAGCGCAGTCTGCGCCATCAATACTCCGTATAAAGTCGTCAGCCAGACTAAAACCGCCGATGGCCTGAGCATCACGCTGGAGCGTGAAATCACCGCGGCCGACAACCATTATCTGTCCGGAGCGCTAATCCGCAAGACTTACGACGTCAGTCCGGACGGCTTCAAACTCAGCTCGGAAATCACCAATAATACGAAGAAAGCGCTGGCTTTCGCGTTCCGCTGGCACAATATGCCCGGCCTGTTTGAAATCAAAGACGGCGCGGGGGGCCAGGCCGCAATGGAAAACAGCGGCAAACCGGAGATTTTCCCAAGATTATTTATCTGCAAACTCTACCGTTTCGCCGCGCAGCCGGATAAAGATCTGGAAAGCGCGTTCAGCATGGAGCAGGCGACCGGAATAACCGTTCCCAAAGCGGTATTCACCGCTCCGTGGAGCAAGGTCAAAGTATCTGCGGAAATAACCTCTGCCAAAGATCTGCACTGTATAATCTTCTGGGATTCCGGCAAGCAGAAAGCCTCGACGTTCGAGCCAATATCCGCTAAAATAAAACTGGAACCCGGACAGTCATGGACCATGAGCAGCGCCTGGCGCTGTTTGTCAGGACAGTAAATCGCGTTTAACCGGAAACGGAGAAATTATTTCCCATGAATAAAAAGTTAATGCTGCAGGCAGGGATTAAAGAAGTTAGTGACTATATAGCCGGTTTAACCGGAGTTGAAGAACATTTTTCTTTTTTAGCAAAAAACAGCCGGGAGATTGCGGTTTTCCGGCGGCTGAGCTTTGTTTTATGTGATGAAACAACCATGATCCGGCTGAGACTGCTGAACGAAGTGGAGCGGCAGGTTAAAAATTCAGTCCTCAGCGGTATGTATATCGGAGATGTAACCATAGATCCGCAGGGGAAAATCACCCAAGGCCTGGATCATAACCGGATCTTATTGTTGCGCTATTTACTTCAGGAACCTGCCGGCGCTTATGTGGTAAAAAAAGAAGGCAGAGATTGTTTTTGCATTTTAAATCCCGGCAGCTTTGCAGAAACATTTATCGGACTGGCGGCGGCGGCAATAAAATGCACCCCGGAAATTACGGTCTCCAATCTGCAATGGCATGTCAAAATGCCGGGATTGAATATAACCATAGGAAGATTCAGAGAGTTCTGCCGGGTTAATACGGCGGAGAATGTCTTTCTGGATATTATCGGCGCACCTGAGAATGAACGGCGTAATTTTGTGCAATTATCTCTGCCGTGCGTACTGTGGGCATTCGGCAGGGTTGTTGACGTCAGCGGCCTGATGAGACTTAAAACTTATACCGCTTCGCAGCTTTCCGACCGCGTTTTCAGCAAATTCTTTGCTGAATATGAGAAAGTGAAGAATGATTTTATCGCAGGAAAACCATTGGATGTCTCCAGACGATATCAGCTGCCGGAAATCATTGGTTTGCCTGCTGCTAAAATATATGAACCGGATTACCGTCCCGCAGAAATGCCTGAGCTGCCGGATGCGGAACTGTCCGTCAAAATCCCCGAAGGTAAAAATCATAAATTATACCGGGAGATACTGTCGCGGCAATATTCCTATCTGCGCGATTGCTTCGTGCCTGACGAGATAAAAAAGACTTTCAAGGGAAAAGAATATTGCGGCATTGTTTCCACAGTAGATCCGGCAATTTATCCTCCGGTATGGTCTCCCGATCATTTTTTCAATACAATGGCTATGGCTGATTTCAATCTGGAAACCGCCAGGAGGATGCTTACCGGCGGCTTGCTGTATTTTATGCAGTTGAGCGGCCGCGATTCCGGCTCGCTGACACTCAAAAAAGATGATAAAATCAGGGGGACTACCTATCCAATCTGGATGATTGCCGCAGCTTATATTCATAACAAGCGGAAAGATAATGACTGGCTGAAAACAATCCTGCCGTTTCTGTCCATGCATAACAATTATATCAACCGCACTTTTATGCGGCAAGAGATTTGCACCGGCGCCGGCGGCTTCTGGAATGACTACTCGACCGGACCGGAAAAATATCCTTATGTCGCCGGAATCGGCATGAATTCATTAATTGCGTTTGAAAAGAAAATACTGGCTGAATTTGCCGGGGAAACAGGAACTGACAGCCTGAAATACCGCCGGGAATACAATGATTTATCCGGAGAAATCAATGCCCGTTTCTGGAATGAAGATATCGGCTTTTACTTCGATTACAATGCGGAGAGCGGGGAAATTTTCAGGACAAGATCTGGCGGACATTTTTGGGGGCTGGATAATCTGCTGCCGTTGTTTGCCGGAATTGTGCCGGCTGAACGGGCACGGCGGATGGAAAAATATCTGCTGAGCAGCGAATACTACGGCAAATACCCGGCCGTTACGACTGATCTCAGCGCCGATTTCATGGACGAACGCCGGTTAATGATCTGGGTGATGACAAACTGGCTTGTGATTCAGGGCCTGAATTCTTACGGCATGAATGCCGCGGCTGAATCAATCAGCACCAATATCTTCAATGCGTTTTTAAGAGCCTGGACAGAATCCCGTTGTCTGCCGGAAGCATTTTCCGGTACTCATGAATTGTGCCCGATGGAAAATCCGAATATCGCCGGTGTCGGCGGCTGGGCCGGATTCTGTCTTTACTTAAATGAAGTTTATTCAAAAAAACGTATCTGAATTGTAATGTATGATTTCCCTCTGAATAGATCAGCTATGACGACCGGCGCTCCCGGGTATTCAATTCATTTTTCTATAAACCATTTCTCCTTTCTGAATGCAAAAAACAGTTGCTTCATTGTTTTTATGGATTACATTAGAATAGTTCGCTATTATAGGAAAATGTTAAATTTGAGGAGATAATTAATGTCCGGTAAAATATGTATTTACATTTTATCATTTTTACTGCTCTCCGGAAGCGTAATTGCCGATACCCAGGTTAAACCGGCATCACCTCCACCACAGCAGGATTTCGGCAAAGGTTTTGCCATGCTGTTTCAAATGGGACTTCCCCGGCTGGAGGGAGCACAACCAGCATCAATTATTATTGAATATAAACCAATTGAAACTCACAAATACAACGTTTTCGATTTTGGTGTGGGCAAATTCTTCGGCTGGGTGAAAATTCCAAAGAAAAATACTGAACCGGCAACTTGTATTTTTTATGGCATATTCGAATGCAAATTGTATAATAGCTCAGCAATAATGGCAATACTGAAAAATTCTGCGTCCAAGCCATCTGGACAGGACACATGGGCGACCCCAACGGAATATCCTGAATATGTGTACTTTTCAGGGGATTGGAAAATAATCCCTTCTGCGAAAATAGCTGAATATAGCAAGCTTTCGATGCCATGCGAAACTAGTGAGCAGTCCCCTCAGAAAACATTCCCGGGCGATGCTCTGCATGAAGGTCTCCAAAATTATGGATTGCGCTTATTACTGGCGGCTCAGTTATATGACTCAGGCGCGAAGTCCGAAGCGAATGAAATAGCAAATTGCGTGTTTAAACGTGGTGGAGATAAAGAAGTATTACAAGCAGCGATTAATGTACTTGCAGATGCAAAATATCTGCGGGCTTATTGCGATTTGATTGAATCAAAGGACTGGAAACAATTCAATGCCGACTTGGAACGAATTATAACCATATTCCAAAATAAATGGGAAGGTATCCGTTATGTCAAAACAATTCA
>CAIMFA010000719.1 GCA_903840185.1 uncultured Lentisphaeria bacterium
ACCGTTCCCGCTATCTTGCCATGTTTATTGGCGGTCTCCGCAATCCGCTTTCTGGTTTCCGCAACCAGGGGGTTGGCGAAGTTGCCGGGATCGCCGATGGAATGGGTGAAATCGCCAGGACCGAAAAACAGCATGTTGTAACCGTCAAGCGCGGCTATTGCATCCAGTTCCTCCAGCGGTTCCGGGTCTTCAATCTGCAATATCACAAACCGCTCCCGGTTGGCCTGTTCCAGATACTCTTTCAACGGCACCTGACAATATTTGCCATCAGCATTGCCGCCGTCCAGCGGCCGCCGTCCGACGGGATGAAAGCGGGTGGTTTTAACGATATTCTTTGCTTCCTGCAAACTCATAACATGCGGAATCATAATGCCGGTGGCGTCCAGTTCCAGCGGGCGGATGTAATCGCTGTAGCTGCCCTTTGGAACCCGGCACAGTAGATCGCAATCATACGCCTTTGCCGCCAGAATCTGTTCCTGGATACCCCGGTAATCATTGCCGACATGTTCCTGGCAGGTCCATACGCAATCGACCCCGCTCATGGCGGCGATTTCAACGGCTCTGGGGTCGGGCAGATTCATTTTGGTGCAGAGCGCGACTCCGCCGGTACTCAATTTATGCAAGACTTTACTGGGACGCATTTTGAATTCTTTATTCATTTATCAAACTCCTTTATATCAATGACTTGGTGATGGTTGTTACGGCTTTCGATGCCGCCGATGACCAGCCGCATCAGTTCGTCGGTTTCGCTGAACGGAAACGGATATTCTCCTGAACGCAGAAAATCCACGAACGCCTGAAGCTGCGCTTTGAAGGCGTAAAATGTATCATTCGACGTGATTGTAAGATTTCCGGCAGTGCCGGACAGTCGCAAGGCCCCGCCGTACTGGACGTCCTTGATGCAGGCAATGACAATATCAATTCCGCGGCGGTGAGTCATGTGCACAATATTACGCTCGGCGGTGCCGGTGTTCTGAATTGTTTCGAAGCCCGGACCGACAATCGGGTAGATCGTTTCCAGCGCATGAATACCGTATGTTTCCCATTTTTTAGACATCGGCATGGAGACGAAGCGCAGTTCGCCCAGCTCTTCAGTGCGGCGATGGTACGGCATGAATTCTTTGGCATAGCGCATGCAGCTTGATGACATTACCGGACGCTTTTCATTCACCCATTTGCGGAACTGTTCGAGGTCCTGGCGGTTGTCGCATAGCGGCTTGTCAATGAATACCGGTAGCCCTGCTTCAATAAACGGGCGGGCGCGTTCAACATGTTCTCCGCCGATGTCTGTGGCGATGATCACCGCGTCTACTTTGCCGATCATGGATTCCGGTTTATCAACGATACGGGGGATTAGAGCGCATTTCGCCACATGTTCCGCGTCCTGACGCCGGTCGCAATAGATGTGTGTGACATTCGCGCCGGTTATCCGGAGTTTGTCCGAAGCTTCCTTATTGAGGTAAGCCGGAATTCCGGCAAACGGGCATTCTTCCGTCATCACCTTCCGATCATATCCATTGAAAATGGCGCTCCACGAATACGGATGCCCGTTACCTTCAGTCATCCCGATTATTCCCAACCGGATTGCCCCCGCGTTTTTTAACGATATCTCAGGCATGTTAATTAACTCCGTGATTTAGTAAAGAAGTCCCTGCCGTTCATCCTGTCCCTGACGCAGAGTATCGGGGCATTACGGACGAACTTCCACGCCCTTCGAGCAGACCGGAACTTCTATTGTATGTATTCGACCCATGATCGGGGAATTGAACCCTGACCGGTTAATATAATATTATTACAGGATAAAGACAAAATCACTTACACTTTTATTCGGTAACTATACTTTTCCCGTATCGCCTGTTCGGATTCTTTTTCCATTTGAAGATTAATTTCGCTTATGGGCAAATACCGATAGACTTGCATACGTAACGAAATAAAACTTTCCCCATAAGGAATACGTGCCGCAACTCCAAATGCACCATCGGACGTTTCCACACGTTTTCGCGCATAGTTCCCGTTATATGCCTGGCTTACAAGTTCATCCATGCATGCAATCTTTTTTTCGATTACATCAGTTATATCGATACAGATATTATTGTAAAATGAGCGCTGCGTATCAAGAGATGTTTGCGGTAGACGCGTTGCCCCTTGTCCCCAGAAGAAAACCTGAAAGACATGATGCGGCGGGTTGCTGTCTCCCGGGTCAACAGACTCGGCAAGCCCGATTGCAAGCATTACAATTTGTCCGGTTACGGAATGAGAAGACCAAATTTCTCCACTTTCGTATGGGTGATGTGTCAGGATGATATGCGGTTTTAACTCACGAATCAAAGTCGCTAGTTTCCGAACTGTCGCTTCAGTCGGCAGTAATACTGCGTCATCGGCGCCAAAAAAATATATGTCCTTGACGCCAATATGCGCACATGCTTTTCGTACTTCTTTCGCTTTTACATCAGATCGCTCTGCCATCATTTTTTCAAGGATATTCTTCTCCGGAATTTGTTCTTTGCTAAACATCTCGTGTGATATCACCTGATCGTGTACGCGTGCGCCATGCGTTAATACGCAACAGCCGACCCAATTTCCACGAGTTACGTGATGCGCCATCGTCCCTCCTGATTGATCGAAAATATCAGCAGGATGTGCTCCTATTGAAAGAATCCGTAATTTTTCACTCATTGCTTTTCTCCGCTTTTAGAGTGTTTTCAGATACTCCTTCCTTTTCCGCTTCATAAGAATTTCATGAATTCCTGTAGAAGCCACCATCGCCCTCGCGCCCGATGACATCCATAATTTCATTCATGACCAGCCGGGCTGTAGGACAGGGGGCATTGCGGTGAGTGTCCATGCGGTTCTTCGTAAGTCCGATGGACATTCCCAACGGACGGTTCGCCATCCCTTCTGAACCTCCGGCTCCGCTATGCCCGAAAAATGCACCGGGCGCAGAAGCCGGACCTTTAAGAATATAACCAAGCCCGAATCCATGGCCGAAACATACGGGGAGAGTATTGGGCAGGGTTTGCAATATCGCAGCTTTTTCCAGCAAGGACTCCGGGATGAGGCGCAGACCATCTACTTCTCCAATCACCGCCGCATATACTCTAGCTATTGCTCTTGCCGACATCATCCCGTTGCTGGCAGGCATGCAGGAGCGTCTGACTTCTGCCATATTTACAAAATCCATTACAGTACCCGGAATTGTACAGATATCTTTCACCGCATGGACCGCCGCCGCAGTTGTATACTGCTCCTGTTGCGTTGGCTGATTCTCAAACTCGGAGACGCGCGCCTCGGCATCATCATCAGTACCAAAATACAAGGAATCCTCAATTCCAAGCGGAACAGTCAGTTCGCTATGGACAAGTTCTCTAAAAGGTCGCCCGGCAGCTCCTTCCGCGATCTTTCCGGCGATCCAGCCCCAAGTGTAAGCATGATATTCGGCATTGGTCCCCGGAGTCCATTTTGGCATCAGGGCGGCGACTTTGGCACAAGCGGTATTCCAATCGCAAATTTCATCAAGAGAGTTGAACTCGGGAACTTGCGGAATTCCAGCTTGGTGTGAAAGGGCCTGCCTTACAGTTGTCGAGTTTTTTCCATTCACTCCGTACTCAGGCCAGTAGCGTATGATTGGGCTTTCATAATCCAAATCACCCCGTGCTGCCAGGATGTGCAACAAGGTGGCAGTTATTCCTTTGCCGGTCGAGCAGACAGGAAAAAGGGTGTTTGCCTCGACCTTCCTGCTGGATTTGGATGAGATGCGTCCGGTACACACATCGGCGACCAGTTCCCCGCCCAGATAGACAGCAGCCTGGACCCCAAGCTCATAGCCTTTGTCCACTAGTCCGCCAAGTAAACGTTCAAGCCTGGGCTGTAGTTTTACCGCCCTCTTTAGCCGCCCAATTTTCATTTCATACATCTCTTTATAATTTTTCATGGAAGATTCCCGAAGGTGCATTTTACTGCCATACTCGTCTTCATGTAAATTCTCCAAGTAAAAACTAAGGTGTTGTATTATAGTATTACAACATTTGCTTTTCCGCGGATTTAATGACTTTCCGGAGCTCGCGTTCCACGTCGTCAGTTATATTTTGCGGCCAGTATTCCCTGAAAACTTTTTCGGCGATTTCCCTGGCGAACACGGTGTCGGTTTTCTTCCCCGGCTTGTTCCAGGCGGAAAGGGTTTCTCTGGAAAAGAACTCAGGAGCCCAGTGTTCCGTGCGGAAATGTTCCACCGTATGTTCGTGTCCGGTGAAGAAGCCGCTTTCCGCCTCCTCCTTGATGACATCATACGCAAGCGTGTTTTCATTAACCTCGAAACCCCTGGCAAAGCGTTTGATTCCGCCTGCGAATTCATTGTCTATTACCAATTGAACTGGCGACCCTATTTCTGCGCCTGAAAGAAGTCCGAAACATTCAAGTCCCAGACTGCCGGCCATGACGGCGGGGGTCATCGTGAATGCCGCCTGCATTCCGGCTTCACAGGAAGGCGACTTGGCATCAGCAAAAATTCCGCTCGCCCAAAGTCCAGCGTTGAATTTATCTGCGATCTGCCCCATGGCAAGAGCCATTATTCCCCTTTCCGGCCTGCCGAAAGGGAACATTGCAGATTTCATGTCAAGAACGGACGCGTTGAGTTGGAACCACAATTTCTTGAACCCGAAACAAAGACGGTAAAGTATACTCACAAAAATACTTTCACACAATGCCAGACTTACCGTCGCAGCCAGTGTTACCGGGGAAGAGCCGCCGGCAGAATGCATAAAGCCAACCCCGCAGAGCAGATTGTTTTTCCACATCTCGACAAAAACAGCCGCTTCAGCCTCCATGAACCGGAGCGGGGAAATCAGTTCGACTTCGGCAAATGCATAACGCCGGAGCGGGGCATTTTTGTAATCCGCCATAATCTTTCCCATCTCAATGATATACGGAATAAACGATTTGTTATGGACTTCGCCGCACCCGCTCAACTTGTTTTGAGCATATTTCCAGGCGCAAAGACGCATGTGAAGAAGCGACGCGGGGGCAGCAGGTATGTCGCTGGGGACACCCATCACGCCGATGCGGTCAATGTTCGGAAGATAATCGGCGAGTCTGGTCATATCCGAAACAGTTTTTTCGGTGTGAGGCCTTATATTGCCGTCGAAGTCCATATACATTTGGGGATAGGTGCCTGCGGTACACTCCACTCCGTGCGAATATATGGCCCGTTTGCCATATGGCAGCAGGCATGAAACTTCCAAGCCATCAATTTCATCATAATTTTCAGAAGCGCCGTTGAGAAAATTCTCAATAAATTTCCGGCTGAATTTCACCCTCCGGGAGCCAGAATTTACTTCTGCCCCTGCATTGCGGAGCAAATTTATGAGTTCATCGTTCTGTACCAGCACTCCGATTTCTCCGAGAATGCGAAATGAATTTTCAATAATTTTGTTCAGCTCTTCACTGCTCAACGGTTTTGCGGACCCTGGAATGTTCATGCTAACTCCTTAAATTTAAATAACTTGCACACAACATTAATTATATAGTCGGCGGACTTATTTCAGGAACAGTTCGATAACCGGAACTTCAACGTTGGGTTGAACAGTAGGCAGCTCCAGCGTGAGCGCCCCTTTCGGACTTTTTGCATTCAGGCCGACATGAATGTCCGCTTTCTCATCGCGCATTTTGATTTCGCTGGCGTCATTGAGCAGTTGCGCGTATTTGATTTTGCCGGCCATGTCCGGCAGATGAAGCGCCTTGAACGGCCATGCGAAAATATGCACATATAAACACTTGGTTTCCGGGTTATAAGTATAACGGCAGTCTTCAGGCGGAACCATACCTTTCGGGGCGATGGTACAGCCGTAAATTGCCCGGTTATGAAATTCCATCCATGCCCCGATCGCTTGCAGCCGGTCTATGGCACGGTAATCCAGCACCCCGCGGGCCGTGGGGCCGACATTCAGCAGCAGATTGCCGCCTTTGCAAACATGATTAATCAGCATTTCAATCAGCATCCTGCCGCTTTTCCAGGTGTTTTCATCGCGGTGATATCCCCAGGAACCGGAGAAGGTCTGCCAGCCTTCCCACACCTGCAGATTGCCTTTTTCATCATGCATGCCGTCAACCGGGACATACTGCTCAGGCGTGACACAATCTTCGGCGCCTTCCAGGTCGAGGCGATTATCAATCAGGATGTGCGGCTGGAGTTTGCGGATCAGTTTGACCATCTTTTCCGATTCCCACTCCTTGTGACCTTTACCATACTCCGGATATGAAAAATCGAACCAGAGAAGATCTATCTTGCCGAACTTGGTAAGCAGTTCTTCGACTTGATTGCGCATATACTGGTTATATTTTTTCTGGTCGCGCTTTACTCCTGACTGCTTGATTTCTTCAAAATTCCAGGGATGCCCCATATCCGCTTCAAATTCCGGATGATGCCAGTCGATCAGAGAATAATACAGGCCGACATGCAACCCTTCTGCGCGGAAGGCATCAACTATCTCGCGCAACGCGTCACGCCCGAACTGCGTGTTGGTGATCTTGTAATCAGTATATTCGGTATCCCACAGACAGAACCCTTCGTGATGTTTGGTGGTGATAACAAAATACTTCATGCCGGCCTGGCGAGCGGCTTTTGCCCATTCTTTCGGATTGAACATGTCAGGATTGAAATGGTCAAAATATTTCTGGTAGTCCGCATCTGTGATCCTCTCATAATACTTTATCCATTCATGCCGTGCGGGAAGAGAGTAAAGTCCCCAGTGAATAAACATTCCGAATCTTACTTCCTGAAACCAGGAAACATCGCCCTTGCCATAGCTTTTTTTCATGAAGAAACCTCTTATATTTATTTATAATTTTTATTGATCACTTAAAATCAATATAGATTTTAAGAAGAGAGATAGAACCTTGATTCCAGCTTACAAACTACTCCGCGACAAGTTTAATTTTTAATGGAACAGGCAGAAGCGCTTGACGAATAACTTCCGTGTTTGATTTTACGGCGAAACAATAAGAAGGAGGCGTTCCTCCTTTCATAAAAGTGTCTTTTACATAACGAAAGTTCCCTGATTTTGCATTGTCAAAAACAACGACTAAGTCGCCAAGTTTTGACGAAGCA
>CAIMFA010000720.1 GCA_903840185.1 uncultured Lentisphaeria bacterium
AGGTCTCCATTTTGTGACGCGACTAAAATATTAATTTACTCATATAGTCTCATGGGTACCTCATATTCCCTGGTAATCTAGAATTGTTCTGGAATAGTAGCCGGGCCAAAACCAATAGGTTGCTTGGGTTCTGCTGGCTTTTTTCTTTTTAATTTCAAAAACAAAATACTTATCTGTGATACATGTTGAATCAATTCTACAGGATCACCATTTTCCGTTTGCCCCTTGAATACTATAAAATACGGATTGCTATATCCTACAAATTTTAAATGAAATCTTATTGCCTGTCCAAAGCTGACAAGCTGGACACCTACTTCAGATTCATTGCCTAGCGACTCCTCAAAGTCATTAATCATTTTTTGAAGTTGCTCGCAATATCTATTAGCAAATCCTGATTCGGCTATTTCAATTCCTATATTTTTGATAGGTGGAGTAAAAATATTTCTAAGATCTGGCATTCTAGCAATCTGATTTCCAAAGGCCATTTTTATTTCTCCTGTTTTTATATCTAAGATATATAAGAAATATAAGATATATTGTTAAGTTTTTTTTCCAAGTTGACAAACCTATGATTTTATAGACGGAAATAAGGAGCTGTTCTTAAATTTTGATCTTTACATTAGCAAGCCATTTCATAATTGGGCTTTAAATATTATGTAGTTGTGACAATATGTTGCTATGCTGGAGCTGGATATTTTACAAAATTTAGGTCTATTAATTTAATATGCCGTACCGCTGGCGCTTTTAATGCGGCGAATAAAGCCGTTTTTCCTTTGTGTTCTACGTGCCCTCTGCGGTAAAAACGGTCTTCTTAGTGTTCCCGTTTTGCGGGATGTGTTTTGTGGATAAAACCAAAAGCCGGTCAGGCGTCCGTTTTTTTTGTTTTCACCTTTCGTACTGCTATCCGTCAATTAAAAGTTCCGGAGGAGGGTCGCGAGGGGGAACCCGGAACTGTCCGGGTTTCCTCTGCAAACAAAATATTGTTTTCCGCAACCCGCCCCCGGCGGCCCGCCGGGCGTGATCCAACGGCGAGGCGTTGGTCGCCAAAGGCGAAATCCCTACAGACGGTCAGACGACCGGCGTTGCCGGCGTTGCCGGGGTTCACTTCATTCACTTCATGGTGAGACTGTATTTGCCTTTTTTCGTGCTTTTCGTGGTTAAAGGGTATTTAAATGCTGCTTTGGACCAATTTAAAACGCGAAATTATTTTTAACTGGACTTGAATTAATCCGGAAATATTGCTCTTTTTAGGAGTTGCAGTTTATAATGTATTAAATTAAAAATTTATAAGGAGTTTTGATAATATGTATATCGGCAGAATCGTCGCCATCGGCATGACCCCGCAGGGAAATGCCGCCGCCATGTATCGCGTCTCATCCAGGTCATTTCCGAACCGCGAAGCGGTGAAGAAAGGCGAAACCGTCTCCATCATGCCGCGCGCCGGTTTTGAAGGCGACCTGAAAAAGAGCCCGTACATTGCTTATAACTGCGTCCGCATCGCCGGCGAATACGCGGTGGTCAGCAACGGCTCCCATACCGACCCCATTGCTGAAAAGATCGCTTCCGGCATGTCGCCGCGCGATGCCATTTCGCTGGGTCTGCTGGCGATGGACTTTGAAAAGGACGATTACAGCACGCCGCGGATCATTGCCGTGGTCAGCCGTCGGACGCCTGTTGGATTCCTCGGCGTCATCCGGAAGGATGCGCTGCTGGTCAGGGAGTTTGCGCTGGAAGCCGGCAAGGCCTGGTATGTTTCCACTTACGAAAAGAATGCCCCCTGCAAATGTCAGGTGGATGCCGGATTTAACGCTGATACCGCGGCTGCGGCCTGTGATTATGTTATCAAAGGCGGTGTTTTCGCGGATTTCGAACTTCCCGTGACCTCCGCCGCGGTAGTAGCCGCCGGCGGCAGTTTTGAAATAGCGACGGCGGGGGTTTGAAGAAACAGCCGGAAGTCAGGAGTCAGGAGACAGAAGTCAGAATAAAGCGGTATTACGGCATTACAGCTTAACGGTATTACAGTAAAACCGTGAAACCGTGAAACCGGAAAGCAGAATAAAGCCGGAAAACATGTAGACAGGAATATAAAAACGGAATATCCAATATCCAACAAGGAATGTCCAACTGACGAAGTAAAGACAGGGAACAGGGTACAGCCGGAAGACAGAGACAGAATAAGGCAGAAGACGGGGATGTTTACCACGAACCACACGAAACCACACGAAAAAATTAAAATCATGAGTCCGCGAATATTTGCGTGGAACGCAAGTATCCGCGGATCAGTCTTTACTTTCGTGCTTTTTCGTGCCTTTCGTGGTTAAAAGGAGTTTTAACAGTTTCGACTTCTGTTTTCCGGATTTAAGTTTTTTATTCTGACTCCTGACTTCTGGATTTAAAATTTATTAGGATTTAATTATATGAGCAATATGGATAAAATACTCCGGGACCTGAATCCGGAGCAGCGTAAAGCGGTGGAAACGATTGACGGGCCGGTGCTGGTGCTGGCCGGAGCCGGAACCGGCAAGACCCGCGTCATCACATACCGCATCGCCTATATGCTGGCGAAAGGCATTCCGCCGGAAAGCATTCTGGGTCTCACCTTTACCAACAAAGCCGCGAAAGAGATGAAGGAACGTCTGGCCGTGCTGGTTTCGCCGGAGAAGGCGCAGAAGGTCACGCTCGGGACATTTCATTCCTTCTGTGTCAGGATACTGCGCAAGGAAATCCGGGCGCTGAACTATCTGCCGAATTTCACCATTACGGACGAAGGCGATCAGGCCGGGATCATCAAGCAGGCCGCCGCCGCGCTTAACTACAACAAAGATGAAGTTTCAATACCGGAAATCAGCGCTTACATCGGAGCGCAGAAAAACCGGCTGATTGACAGCCGTATCGCAAAAAAGAATGCGGACAATGATAATGATGTGCGAATGGCGCATGTTTACGAAGAATACCAGCAGATATTATGCAACCAGAACATGATAGATTTTGACGACATGCTCTTTCTGGTTTACCGGATATTTGAAGAGCGCCCTGAAGTGCTTAAAAAATATCAGGAAATCTATCAATACATTCTGGTGGATGAGTATCAGGACACCAATGACGCGCAGTTTACCCTGATCAAACAGCTCTGCGGCCACCGCTGCAATCTCTGCGTCGTCGGCGATGACGACCAGAGCATTTACGGCTGGCGCGGCGCCAATATCAGCAATATTCTTGAGTTTCCCAGCATGTTTAAAGGCACCAGAGAGATCAAGCTGGAGCAGAACTACCGCTCTACCAATAAGATTCTGACTGCCGCGAACAAGGTGATTGCCGGCAACAGCGACCGCTACGCCAAGAACCTCTGGTCGAATAACGGCGACGGCGAAAATATCCGGCTGGTCCAAGCGATGGACGGCGAAGCTGAAGCGAATTTTATCATCGATTTTATCGTCCAGGAAATGGCAGAAAATGGCGATATTACCTACAGCGATTTTGCGGTACTTTTCCGTTCTAACCACCTCTCTCAATTAATCGAGGATGCGTTGCTCGGTGCCAAAATACCATACCGGCTGGTCGGTGGACAGGAATTTTACAAAAGAAAAGAGATCAAAGACGCGGTGGCCTATCTGAAATTGCTGGTCAATCCGAAGGAGGACCAGAGTCTGCTGCGGATTTTAAATCTGCCGCCGCGCGGGGTCGGCGATAAAGCCGTGGACCGGCTGAAATCTTTAAAAAACACCGTCTTTCTGCCGATGACCGAGATTATCGGAGATGAAGACTACCTGGAAGGACTTGCCTCAAAGGCGGGATCCAGTGTCCGGGAACTGGATGCCTGTCTGAAAAAATACCGGCAGGAATTTGCCGAACCCGGCGGCTTGGCGTCGAAAGTTTACGAATTTTTAACTTCATGCGGTTATTTGAATGGTTTACAAAAAATCTATAAAGATATAAAAGATTCAGACAAGCGCAGGGAAAATGTTTATCAGTTTATCAGCGCCATTGCGAGTTTTGAAAAGAAGGCACCCGGACTGGTAACGCTGGAAAATTATCTTGAGAGCTATGCCCTGCTGGAGGAAAATGACAAGGCTGATGACAAAAGTAATGACGGCAACAGCGTAACGCTGACCACGGTTCACGCCGCCAAAGGGCTGGAATTCCCGTATGTTTTTGTCATTGCCATGGAACGCAATATCTTTCCGCATGAACGCTCGGAAGCGGAAGGCAAGACCGACGAGGAACTGCGGCTGTTTTATGTGGCGCTGACCAGGGCCCGAAGAAACCTGCTGATTACTCATGCCAAAACGCGGATGTATCATAGAATGAACTTTCATCAGATGCCGTCAAAATTTTTGCAGCATCTGCCGGACGGCATTGTGGACAAACACCAGCCGGAGGAACTGATCAAGACCATGAGCAAAGACGAATTGATGAGTTCATTTGAATCAATGTTCGCGCGGTTCAAGGATTAGATTCTCAGGCTTCCGCGATTGCGAATTTTAAAAAGGCGAATATATACTCTGCGCGGTTGAAAATTCAACCGCAGGACATTCATCCCGCGCCTGCGGGATTGCGATCTTTTGAGTTTGGTTTCGCACTCTTCGAGGTTTTCGATACCCCGGTATCGGCACTCCGAATACGGACCAATTCTCAAAATCTTCGCAATCTATATTTTAATTTTCAGCCGTGCAGAGTATATTAACACCCAGTAATACAACAATTATGGCGGGTTCTGGAAAATGAAAATAACTGAAGATATTCTAAAAGCGTTACAGAACTGTATTCATGGAATCGGTTCTATCAATGAGTTTTCTCAACAGTCAAATGTCAATATTGAGACCCTCAGCAAATATTTGAGCCGCAAATCCCAGTCCATCAAGCAGGAGACCTGGGAGAAGCTGTACCCGCTGCTGAAACCGTATCTGCCCAAAAACGTCGAACCCAAACCGATGATGAAAGAATCCAGGATCCCGGCCGAAACGGCGGCGGTAAAGATCGACCATAAACACACTTTGCTTAGCATTGACGAGAAAATCCTGCTCGACGCGTTTGCCGAACTGTCGCCGGAACTGAAAAATAAAAAGTTGATTGAAATCGTCGAACTTGCGCGTAAGGCCGTTTTGAAGAGCAAGTCTGCCGAGGAATAAGGGGAAGGCGGAAAGAGAGAAGTCAGGAGTCAGGAGTCAGGAGTCAGAATAAGACAGTAGACAGAAGACAGTAGGCAGTAGACAGAATAAAACCTGAAATCTGAAGACTGAAACCTTAAACTTAAAACTTAAAACCTGAAACCTGAAACTCAATCCTGCGCCATAAATTCAGCAAAAAATAATTTATGAAATAAACATACCAAGGAAAAGATAATGAAAAAGATCGCGTTGTGTCTCGTTTTGTCTGCTTTGTTCTGTAATATTTATGCCGGAGAGACTAAAATCGCCGTACTGGATATGGACCTGATATTCCAGGGTTATTACAAGACCAAGATTGCCGATTCCACCTTGAAACAGCAGGCGGAGATTTATAAAGCCTGGATCAAGAAACTGAACGAATCGCTGACGAAGCTGGAAGAGGAATTCAAGGTAGTCAGAGACGCGTCGCAGAATATCGCGCTTTCCGCTTCAGAACGCGAGACCAAACGTTTCGAAGCCCAGAAGAAATATCGTGAGATCCGTGAAAAACAGGTCGAGCTGGAACAGTATACCGCCGAAAAAACTCAGCAGTACAAACAACTTGAAACGCAGAAACGCGATGACATTCTGGCGGAAATCACTAAAGAAGTAAAACGCCGGGCAACTCTGGAAGGTTACACGCTGGTCGTGGACAAATCCGGTAAAACCCTGAACGGAATTCCATCCATCATCTATTACAGCTCAACCGCCGACATCACGGAACCGGTGCTTACCGAGCTGAACCGCGGCAATCCGGACAGCCAGAAGCCCGCCGAAATCGCTAAATAACCTTAATCCAAGGCGGGCTTTGCCCGCAACCCGAAAAACAGGGAGTCAGAAGTCAGAAGTCAGAAGTCAGGAGTCAGGAGTCAGGAGTCAGAATGAACAGCCGGGGGGAGAATATCCAATATCCAACACGGAATATCCAATGTCCAAGGGGAACAGCCGGAAACCTAAAACCTAAAACCTAAAACCTAAAACCTAAAACCATAGATCAATATCCAAT
>CAIMFA010000721.1 GCA_903840185.1 uncultured Lentisphaeria bacterium
AAATATCGGCTTTTTAGCTCTTTTTTAATCTTTTTACGTAATCTGCTTCTTAGCTCTACAGATTTACGGCTAAAATAAAAACCTAAACTCAATAAATCATCATTTCGCAGAACTCACCTGACTCCTGACTCCTGCAATTATTTTAACAGCATGCAGTCGCCGTAGCTGTAGAAACGCATTTTGGCTTTTTTCGCCAGCTCGTAGGCGGCGAGAACTTTTTCCCGTTCTGTAAAAGTCGAAACCAGCATCAGCAGTGTGCTTTTAGGCAGATGAAAATTGGTCAGCAGCATGTCCGCGGCTTTTGGTTGATACGGCGGATACAGGAAGATATCGGTGCTGCCGGTACGCGGAACCAGTTTCCCGTCAATATCAACGCAGCTTTCCAGCACCCGCACGGTAGTTGTCCCTACCGCCAGAATTTTATGTCCGGCATCATGCACGGAATTAATCATTGCAACAGTGGCTTCGGGCAGCAGAAAATCTTCATGGTGCATTTTATGCTGTGTCGCATCTTCCACGGAAACCGGTTTGAAGGTGCCGGGGCCGACGTGCAGGGTTACCTCCGCCTGTTTTACGCCTTTGGCGCGCAACGCATCCATGATTTCAGGGGTGAAATGCAGTCCGGCAGTAGGGGCGGCCACCGCACCAGGCTCTTTGGCGAAGATGGTCTGGTAGCGTTCCAGGTCTGACGGTTTGTCTTTGCGGCGGATATACGGCGGCAATGGGATATGGCCATATCTATTTTGAATGTCTTCAATGTCGCCGGAATCGAATTCCACGAGGAACGTTCCGTCGTCCAGATGTTCCAGAACCGTAAGCCAGTCGTCGCCGGGAGTCTGATCTGCATCCGCCAGTTCCAGTTTAACTCTGGTTCCGGGCGGAGTCCGCTTGCCCGGTTTGATCAGCGCCTTCCAGCATTTGCGGGCGGCATCAGCAGGGGAAACCAGCATGATTTCAACTTTAGCTGAACCGGCGGTACCGTTTTTAATCCCGTACATGCGGGCATTCATTACGCGGGTGTCGTTGAAGACGATTCCGTCGCCGGGATTCAGATAGTTTATGATATCGCTGAACGGGCGGATTTCACATGCGCCGGTCTGGCGGTCCAGCACCAGCATTCGGGATGAGTCGCGGTTTTCCGCCGGATACTGCGCAATCAGTTCTTCCGGCAGATGATAATCAAAAAGACCGGTGGACAGTTTCATGCAGTACCCTCAAATCAGATTAGTTTTTGCGCATTTGTTCGCGGGCTTTCTTCAATATCCCCATTTCCGCTTCGGACAGGCTGTTGATGCCGGTATGGGATATTTTGTCCAGAATCATGTCCAGTTCGCGCTGAGTGACTTTCTGATCGGGATTGCGCAAATGCTCTTCAAAATTATCGTTTGCTTCAGGCGGCGGTTGCTGATGCAGTGTCCAGCCTGGCGGCGCAGTGAAAGGTTTTTTAGTTCCGGGAATAAGAAATCCGAACAGATCCCACGGCACATTTCTGCCGAAGAGAAATTTAATATAGACGTAAGCGCCCAGGAATCCGCCGAGATGGGCCAGATGCGCAATATTGTCCTGCATGGAAAGTTCGCTGAAAACTTCAATTACGGCGTAGACGATCACCAGCGTTTTGGTTTTCATGGGCACCGGCAGGAAGATCATGATGAACTCTTTATCCGGATAAAGCATGGCGGTGGCGAGCATGATGCCGAAGAGAGCTCCGCTGGCTCCGACCAGAACCGCCGGCGAATCCCAGTTAAACAGCATCCACAGCAGATTGCCGCAGACGCCGCTGATAAAATAGAGAGTTATAAAACGTTTTGCACCCAGCACCGGCGCGACGATAGTGCCGAACAGATAAAGTCCCCACATATTGAACAGCAAATGCATGATACGGACTTTTGAATGCAGAAACATGGCGGTTACAAGCTGCCAGAGATATAGATTCTTTATACCGTAAGTGGACATGGAGAGTTCGGAGTAAAGCCATGAATCGCCGGGGATCAGCAGAAATACGGCGACATTAATGGCGATAAGGATGAAAACGGCTTTGACGCCGCCTGCCGCCAGTTCAGAATTGCCGCCCTGCGGCGACATATAGTTTCTATCAGATAACATAACCGGGAAAACCTCTGAAATAAATATTTAAAAAGTAGCTTATAATATACTCCGCTAACCCGCAAACTGCAAAAAATGTCGCTATTAAAAGCGCAAATTACAATACTGCGGCAATATTGATTTAGTTTATCGGTTGAATTTTATTAAAACTGACGGATGTTTTGCCTTGCAGTTGTTTTTAACAAGGGTATATTAAGGCGATTCTGATGTAAATTTTCCGGACAATTAAGCTTAATCATTATTATAGCGCAAAAAGGAAAGGTAATCGCGATGAGAAAAATTTGCTGTCTGTGTGCAGTTTTCATGATGGCCTGTTCAGCGGCGTTTTGTGCCGATGATACCGCAAAAACCACCACGGAGCAACAAGCGTTGACTTCCGGTTTTGACAGAACCCGCCCGAATCAGTTTGTAGAAAATATGAAGATGGTCGGCCGTTATGCGGTATTGTATATTCCGAACCGTCTGCTTGACGCTTCGGATATTGTTTCTCTGGAAATGGGATTCGGCGGTGAAGTTGCCGGACAGTTCCAGGTTACCCAGTATTTTCAGTTCGGCGGGTCGCACGGCTGCAATTATTTTGTAACCAAAGGTTGTGACCGGCAGGTTGGCGGCGGTTACCGCGACGGCACCAGATTCGGCCTGGTTTGTTACGACACGGAGAATGTGGTTATTGACGATACATGCGGCTGGGTCCGCAAATCAGTAGTTGACTCCAGAGGCTGGCAGGTGGCCGATTTCCGCGCCGATGCATACCGCGATAACGATATTGATTTCTGGGCTGTCGGCGGACGTTTCGGCTGGCTGTGTGATTTCGGAGTCAATATTCATCCGGTGGAGATCGCCGACTTCGTTACCAGTTGTTTCTGCTATGACCTCAGAAAAGATGATCTGAAGTAGTTCCGGTGTATACTCATTTTTTTAAATCGTTCCGGCGGACGCCTTAACAGGTTTCTGCCGGTTTCAGTTTTTAAGAATGATGATGTTAATTTTACATGTTACTAATATGGAGATGAAATAACAAATATGCCGCGTTATGACGAAAAAACTCCTGGATGGATTGCGACGGCACTGATTCTCATTGCAGCTTTCCTGATTATTTATTCCCCATGGCAGTTGAGTGATAGAGAACTTTACTGGCAGGAAGGTTATTTCGCGGCGCAGTCAATGGAGATGGACTATTTTATGCCGATGACCTTTGCTCATGGCATGGTTATTCAGAACTCATTTCCGCTTTTTCCCTGGAATGCCGCTGTTCTTCATAATGAATTCGGCGTACCCATGGAAATGACTCTGCGGTTCATTTCGATATTCGCACTGGGGGCGATTGCCGTGCTGGTATGGTTTGCCGCCGGCAGCGCCGGAGGAACGCAGGCCGCGGCTGTTGCCGCCGCGATGATGATCAGCACCAGCGTGGTTATCGAAAAAAGCATAGAAGGATATCCGCATACGCTGATGCTGCTGGCTTTAACCGCCGCATGGCTTTCCTGGTTTATGCTGGGGGCCGGCAGGAGCAACTGGAGCGGCGCATGGGCAGCTTCTCTTTTCTTTGCCAGTCTGGCGTTCTACACTTTTGGTTTTTCGGCGTTGATATATTTCTTTTTCCCGATGATCTTCATGCGCCGTCCGCTGACCATCTGGACCAAAATGAATAAACCGGGATTTTATATCGGATTGGCGGTGCTGGTCGGGTTTATCATGCTATGGGCGTTTCCGCATATTATGTTCGCCAATACTTTCCCGTTCAAATCGCTGGATTTTGAAACAAATTCAATCTCTAATTATATTGAACACCTGCTGACGTTTCCTTTTGACGTCGCAATCCGGCTGATGCCGTGGATGCTGCTGGCGTGGGCGCCATTCTGTGTTGAATATTTTCCGCTGGACAAAACTCCGATTTTCAGCCGTTTTCTGCGCATTATTGTAATTTCCCTGTTTTTTCTGCTCTGGATCAGTCCGTTTACGGAGCCGCGCGATATCATGATATTGATTCCGCCGCTGGCAATTATGACCGGCATTAATTACTGGCTGGTGGTCAGGCGGTACGGCGATAAATTCCTGATGCTGATGAAACTGCTCTCGTTTCCTGTTTTTATTGCCGGCGGTACAATCATCATTTTTTATCTGCTGCCGGCGGACTGGTGGAACAGTATTTTTTCTCTGCAGAAAGGAATCGGTTTCAGAACTAATCCCAAATACATCATTACCGGCATGGCATGGGGGATGCTGGCGGTGGCTATGGGCATTGCCTTGATTCATGTGAAAATACGGCCTTATATCTGGACTTACATTTTGATTATCGTCTGTGCCGTGATGTTCTTTTTCTGGTCGTTGATTCACCCTTACAAGTCGCAGGACCAGACCAGGAAAAATCTGGGATGGGAACTGCGTGCCGCTCTGTCTGCGGAAGGGGTTACGGAAAAAGACACCGTTTATACCGGGCCGAATCTCGGACTTTACGGAGAATGTTTTTACATGGGCGGCAAGGTCGTTACAGTGAATTCTATTGAAGAAATTCCGGCTGATCAGAAAGTGGTATATCTTATCAGCACCGAATTTCCGCAAGTACCGGAACGCCGCTGGCGCAACCTGCTGCCCAATCAGAAGACTTACAAGGACAAACGCATTTGTCTCTGGCAGGGAATTAAGCTTGATACGAAGAAGAAAACTTTAAAATGAGCGCCGTGAATAAAAAACTGCTTTGCTCTCTTAAAGCCGATGAAGTCAAAGCGTGGGCTGCCGCGCAAGGCGCTCCGGCTTTCCGCGCCGCGCAAATCCTGAACTGGATATACAAGAAAAGAATTATTTCTCCTGATTCGATGAGCAATCTGCCGCCGGATTTACGCCGTGCATTAAGTGAAGATTTCATCTGTGCTTCATCCATTATTGAAAACGAAGTCGCCGCCGGCGACGGTACCGCGAAACTGCTGCTGCGGCTGCACGACGGCGAAGCCGTGGAAATGGTCATTATCCCCGCTCCGGACAGAATGACGTTCTGTCTGAGCACTCAGGTCGGGTGTCCGGTACAGTGCCGTTTCTGCGCCAGCGGCGCAGACGGTCTGGTTCGGAATCTCGATGCCGGGGAAATGATTGAGCAGTTTTTTCACGGCTGCGCTAAAATCGGCGGACTGCCGGACAATATCGTGTTTATGGGTATTGGCGAAGGACTGCTTAATTTCAACAATCTCGAGAAAGCTGTACGGTTGCTCTGCGATCCTGAATATATCGGGCTGGGCGCCCGCCGGATCACGGTTTCAACCAGCGGTTTTGTGCCCGGGATGCGTCAACTGGCCGATCTCGGCCGGCAGGTTAATCTGGCGGTTTCACTTCATGCCGCGGATGATGCGACGCGCGCGGCGCTTATCCCAGACAAACTGCGTTATCCGATCAGGGAAATCCTTGATGCTTGTGAGTATTACCGGGAGAAAACCGGCAGGATGATTACTTTTGAATATACCTTGATTGACGGAATCAATGATAAATCCGGCGATGCCGAAAAGCTGGCCGCGATTGCCAAAAGGATGCATGCCAAAGTCAACCTGATCCCGTATAATCAGACTACCGCGGATTTTCACCGTCCGCCGGATAAAGTAATCCGGAACTTTCAGGCTGTTCTTGAACACAGTGACATTCAAGTCACGCTGCGCATGGAGAAGGGGGCTAAAGTCAGCGCCGCCTGCGGACAGCTTCGCGCGAAGCACGCATCTGAAAAACTCGGCAAGTAAGAATAATCAATTTAGAAGTTATGATTTCGCTTGATTATTTACGTAAATCTTCTTATATTTCCTCTTTGAATATGATGCCCCCCTGTCATTACAAATAGAGGAATACTGAAATATGAAAGAAGCCCCATTGATTGCACGCCGATTGTTCTTTGACAATCCTGATCATGCCTCCGTTCAACTCAGTCCTGACGGCAAGCACCTTTCCTGGCTGGCTCCTGTGCATGGAGTGCTCAACGTGTGGAGCTCCTTACGAGATGATCCCGCAACTGCCCGGTCAGTAACGCATGATACAGTCCGCGGGATTTTTACTTATTTGTGGTCCTATACCAACAGTCATATCCTCTATTTGCAGGACAGAAACGGCGACGAGAATTGGCGTTTATATGCCACGGAACTGGCAACCGGAAACACCAGGGACCTTACTCCGTTTGACGGGGTGCGGGCTCAAATCGCCGCCACCAGCTGTAAGTTTCCAGAGGAAGTTGTGGTTGGTCTGAATAGGCGAAATCCTCAGTGGCATGACATCTACCGCATTAACATTGTAACTGGAGAAATGATTTTGTTGTTGCAACACGATCGTTTCAATAATGTGATCGTGGACGATGACTATCGCCTGCGGTACGCAGGCCAGACAACCCCGTCCGGCGGGGTGGATATGTACATCCCGGTCAACGGGGATTGGCAGCTTTGGGATTCTATTCCAGTCGAGGATGTGCTGACGACATCACAGGTTGGTTTTGACAAGACCAACCGGATGATTTTTATGAAAGACAGTCGCGGCCGCAACACATCGGCGCTCGTTGCGTTGGATCCTGAAACAAAGATATCTCGCATTCTGGCGGCATCTTCTCAAGCTGATGCCGCAGGCGTGATGAGTCATCCGACTGAAAAACACGTTCAAGCCGTTTCTTTTATCTACGAGCGCAAGTCCTGGCAAGTACTAGATCCGTCGCTTGAACCAGACTTCGCTTATTTGCGTACAGTGGCTGACGGCGACATCGAAGTAACCGGACGTTCGCTCGATGATCATTACTGGGTGGTCGTCTTTACTGTTGATGACGGGCCTGCCCGTTTTTACCTGTATGACCGCCATATCCGCGTTGCAAAATTTCTTTTTACCAATCGGAAAAAACTGGAAAATCAGCCCCTGTCCAAAATGCGGTCCGTCATCATCAAATCTAGGGACGGACTTGATCTTGTGGCCTATTACACCGTACCTGAAGGTGCCGACAGCAACCATGATGGCATCCCGGATCAACCGTTGCCGGCCGTCTTTGTCCCGCACGGAGGACCCTGGTGGCGGGATTTCTGGGGTTACAATCCATGGCACCAATGGCTTGCCAGCCGTGGTTATGCGGTGCTGTCGGTCAATTTCCGTGCGTCTACCGGCTTCGGCAAAGCATTTATTAATGCCGGAGACCGTGAATGGGGCGGCAAAATTGTCGAGGATCAGGTGGATGCAGTCCAATGGGCCATCCGGGCTGGAGTCGCCGATCCGAAGCGTGTGGCCGTGATGGGGGCCAGCTTCGGGGGATACTCCACGCTTGCGGGACTGACGTTCAATCCTGAAATGTTTGCTTGTGGTGTAGACTTGGTTGGGGTTGCGAATCTTATCACATGGATTGAGTCCATTCCTCCCTATTGGAAACCCATGTTGGAGATGCTTATTACCCGTGTCGGAGACTATCGTACCGAAGAAGGGCGTTCGCTTTTGAAAGAACATTCCCCTTTGACTTATGTCGATCGTATTTGCAGACCGCTGCTGATCGCGCAAGGAGCCAACGATCCGCGTGTCAGGCAAACTGAGTCTGACCAAATAGTGCAGGCGATGCAGGCCGGGGGGATACCTGTTATCTACGCGCTGTATCCGGATGAGGGACACGGTTTTGCCCGTCCGGAGAATAATTTGTCGTTCTACGCGATTGCCGAGGGCTTCCTGGCAAAACACCTGGGAGTGCGTTACGAACCTATTGGTAACGACTGCGACGGATCAAGTATTCAGGTGCTGACTGGATTGGAAGATATTCCCGGATTGGAAGAAGTTCTTGCTATTAAACGAACATGATCGGCTAGTGCGGATTTACTGACAAACGGAGCAAATTGAAGGTAACTGTTTACTGTTGATTTTTAACCCGGAAAAGCGCTAACGGGTACTGATGATCTTCAGCAGTTTTTTCCAGCAGTTCCATCCGGGATTTAACATTCTCCGGCAGCAGTGCCATCCGGTATTCCGGCCCGATGATGAATTTGAATTTAAAACTTTGTTTATCCTGATCATAAAAATCGGAAAGCTGCGAACAGCGCTCATAGTCTCTTCCAATGTAGAATACCGCTTCGTCAACCCATGAGCCGTAATAGCCGATGACCGCACTCTCCGGCAGATGTTTTAACGCGGTCTGGCAGAACGGTTTGGTAGTTTTGGATTCACTGAGAACTGGATCCACCCAGAGATAGTACCAGGCGAATAAAAACAGCATAATAACAAGAAAAACATTCGTCGAAGGCAATATTCTGCCCTGTTCCGATAATTTGCCGAGAAGATACAGCAGTCCCAGAAACAGTGCGGCGGCGGCTATAAACAGAATGAAATGCTGATTCAGCAGGTCGCTTGTGTCGATAAGAGACATTCCGTCTCTGTTAGTAAAATGAGCTATTTTATGATCTATGCTGAATTGTCCGATTGCGGTCAGAACTCCTGCTTTCAATAATACGGTGGCGATAATCGTAATACCCGTCAGACTGAACCAGTATATTTTCCAACTGCTGGATAATTTGGGATGACGCTCGGACACGAGAAGCAGATAACGTCCCAGCAATATCGCCAGCGCCGGATAAAGCGGCAGTATGTAATCGCCGCGTTTGATTGCCGACAAACTGAAGAAAAAGAATACCACCAGCGTCCATGACAGCAGAAACCATGTCGCCGGACGCAATGACATGAATTTTTTGCGGAATGAATATAGGCAGAATGGTGTCAGCAGCGACCACGGCAGCGCACCGCCGAGCAGTTTGGGAAAGTAATAAACAAAGGTCTTGCGTTTGCCTTCACAATAGGTGGTGTTGATGCCGAGAAAGCGGTCAATATTCTGATTCCATAAAAAATCAAAAGCGAAGTCGCCGCTGGTGCGGACACTTTCGTAGACATACCACGGCACGTTTATAAATAATCCGATTAACAATCCGCTGACCGGCTTCAGGTCCCATAGCATCCGCCAGTTTCGTTCCTTGACTGCCAGCAACAGCGCCGTTAAAGCCGCCAGTACCGCCGAAACCGGCCCTTTGACCAGTACGCTTAACGCCAGTACGATGTAGAACAGATATAAAAGCCGGTTGGGCTTGCGTTTTTCAAAGTATCCCAGATACAGAAATAACATTGACAATGTATAAAATGCGCATAAAATAATATCAATTCTGGCAATCCTGCCAAGATTGACAAAGCTGAACATCGTGGCAAGCATGTATCCGGCCAGCAGTCCGGTGCCGGCTCCGTAAATTCTGCCGCCAAGCCAGCATGTCAGAATAACAGTTGCAATTGCCGCAATTACAGAAGGCAGGCGCACACTGAACTCATTTACTCCGAAAATTTTTCCGGCAATGGCATAAAACCAGTATGCCATGATG
>CAIMFA010000722.1 GCA_903840185.1 uncultured Lentisphaeria bacterium
CGGCACTTCGACGATGCCGCCGAGAGTTGCCACTGCAAATGAAACTGGAACATCGCAGATGATGTCGTTGCCGTCGCGCCGGAAGATTTCGTGCGGACGTACATGCATGAAAACATAGAGATCGCCGACGCTGCCGCCCCTTACGCCGCCTTCGCCTTCGCCGGCGACACGGAGCCTGGAGCCGGTGTCAACGCCCGGCGGAATGTGAATCTGAAGCGTTTTTTCAGTTTGTACACGTCCGGCGCCCCGGCATACTTTGCACGGGTTCTGGATGATCTGACCGGCGCCCTGGCATGAGGGACAGGCCTGCCGGACACTGAAAAAGCCCTGCGACATGGATACCTGTCCGGAACCGCCGCATCTGGTGCAGGTGGTACGGCCGGAGCCCGGTTCGCAGCCGGAGGAGTTGCAGTGGTCGCAGCCGGAAAGTTTAGGAATTCTGATTTTCTTGTCAGCACCGTAAACGGCTTCTTCAAAATCAATTTCCAGGTCATAACGCAAATCGGAGCCGTCACGTGCACCGTTGGAGGAGCGTCTGGAACCGCCGCCGCCGAAAAGGTCTTCAAAAATACTGCTGTTGCCGCCGCCACCGCCTCCGCCGCCAAACCCGCCGCCGAATACCTGGCTGAAAATGTCGAACGGATCATGGAACCCGCCGCCTGCGCCTCCCGGGCCGGCGGCACGGCCGGCGCTGGTGAAGGCTTCCGGGCCGAACTGATCGTATTGTGCGCGCTTGGTCTTGTCGCTCAGGACTTCATAAGCGTGTGATATCTCTTTGAACTTTTCTTCAGCTTCTTTATTGCCCGGGTTTTTATCCGGGTGAAATTGAATCGCCAGCTTGCGGTATGCTTTCTTGATCTCTTCTGGAGCGGCAGTCCGGCTGACGCCAAGCAGTTCGTAAAAATCTTTTGTCGTAGCCATATTCTTCAACCTTCCTGCTTATCTTCGGTTTTTGCCGGGCCGCTGCTGACGACAACTTTGGCGGGGCGGAGAAGCCTTTCGCCGAGTTTGTAGCCGCAGTTCCACTGCTTGATAACTTTGCCTTCCGGAACATCATCCGAGGCCTCGTGGGCCAGCGCATCGTGCAGTTCAGGATTGAACTTTTCGCCGACGGCATTGACTTTAATAATGCCGAGTTCATCCATCGCTTTCTGATATTCGCCCATAATCATCTTCAGGCCCTGACGGATGGCATCCAGATTGTCCGAGGTTTCCGCCGCGCCCATTGCCATGTTCAAATAATCACAAACCTGGAGGAACGGCATCGCTGATTCAGCCATCGCCAGGAATCTGGCGGTGGATATGTCTTTAGAAACTCGTTTGCGGTAGTTCTGGTATTCGGCCTGCAGCCGGAGATGGCGGTCATGAGCGGCGGCCAGTTCCTCTTCCAGGCTGGCAATACGCTGTTCCGGGGAAACTTCCACCGGCAAATCCAGATTGGCTTCCACCGTTTCCACCGCAGCTTCGGCGCTGGCGTTCTCATTTTCCGGAACCGCGGTTCCGGCGCCGGCGGCTTCATCCTTCAAACCGACAGCTTGCGCTTCATCCTTCAAACCGGCAGCTTGCGCTTCATCATTCTGATGA
>CAIMFA010000723.1 GCA_903840185.1 uncultured Lentisphaeria bacterium
AGTTCTAAAGTTCTAAAGTTAGGTTCAGCGACTGCGGGATCTAATAGTATGAGTTGCTGTTTCCGCATTTGCATCTTTGTCAGGCGCTTTGGCCTGACTTTGGACTGCGGCGCCCCTGTGCCGCTTTTATTCTGCTCAGGAACACTTAAAGGGACAGTTCTATGTGACGGAGATTACTTTTTGCGCAGATGGCTTTCTGGAGGGTTGTCCTCTGTGACAACCGTTCCCGTTTTTACGGGAACTCTTTAAAATCCGGTTATGACGGAGCATAACCCTCCATGGGAAACCACAAAATCAGCATTTAACGGAACAATATTATTCCTGCGAACGGTGCTTCGCGTTCATGTGAAGACATTTTTTCGGGCACGCGTCGACGCAGTATGAACATACAATGCAGCGATAGGAGTCCAGCGTCCAGGTTTTATCCGGTTTTCTGGTGACTTCAATCGCGTTAGCCGGGCAGCGTTTAGCGCAAATCCCGCAGTAAATGCAGACATCGGCGTCAATTTCCAGCTTGCCGCGCGAGCCGGTGAAAGACTCTCTCACTTCGTACGGATAGAGTCTGGTGGCGTATTTGCTTCTAAGATTTTTGAAAACATTGCCAATTAGCGAAAACATAATTTATCTCTCCGTACAGCTGATACATGGGTCAATTGAAATCACGATTACCCCGACATCGGCAAGTTCGCAACCGGCCAGCATCGCCAGCACCGGCGGAATATTTGCGAATGTGGGAGTACGAACTCTTAAGCGTTCCAGCATGTCAGTTCCATTGCCTTTGAGGTAATAGAGCACTTCGCCGCGGGGCTGTTCGGCCCGCATGACGACTTCGCCGTCAGGCTTGGTCTTGAACGGAACATTAATCGGACCGGCGGGAATCTGGCCGATCGCTTTTCTGACAATATTCATGGACTGGTACAATTCTCTGACGCGTACTTTGGTTCTCGCATAACAATCGCCGTCAGTTTCAACCATCGGTTCAACGCCAAGTTCACCGTAGGCGGCGTAACCATGCGTTCTCAGGTCCATGGCGATTCCGCTGGCGCGTGCGGTCGGACCGACTGCACCGCGTTCGTAGGCGGTCTGTTTATCCAGGATCCCGACGCCGCACAGCCGCTGTTTCACGCTGTAGTCATTAAGCAGTACCGGCATCTGTTCGTCCATTTCTTTTTCCACAGTCACCAGAGTTGTCAGGATGAACTTGAGCAATTCCGGATCAATGTCTTTTCTGACGCCGCCGGGGCAGCAGGTGCCGAGCATAACGCGGGCGCCGGTAGTCGCTTCCATGGCGTCCATGATATGTTCACGGGTTCTCCAGAGCTGCATGAACAGATTTTCGAAACCGAACGCGTCAGCCAGCAGGCCGACGGCCAGCAGATGGCTGTGCATTCTGTGCAGTTCGCTCCAGATCACGCGAAGATATTGAGCGCGCGGCGGAGGAGTCAGTCCCATCATGCTTTCAATGCCCATGCTGTAGGTCAGCGAATGGATGAAACTGCAGATGCCGCAAATACGTTCAATCAGGAAAGTATCCTGTAAAAAGTCTTTCTGCTCGGCCAGCTTTTCCAGGCCGCGATGCACATAGCCAACCACCGGAATTGCCGAAACAACCCGTTCTTCATCAAGCACCAGACGCAGCTGGATCGGCTCGGGAAGAACCGGATGCTGCGGACCGAATGGGATAATCGTATTCTTTGCCATTTTACTTCACCTCTGCGGCGGCTGCCGGTTTTCCTGCTTCGACAATCATCACGCCGGGAACCCGGCACAACGGTTTTTCGGGAGCAGTTTCAGTTAACAGGAACCGGCCTTCGTAGTCAAGGGCCAGACCGTTGACTTTAATTCCGAAAAGGTCCTGAATTTCATTTTCCACCACCAGCGCGGCAAAAATCAGGCCGGAAATGCTTGGCAGCGGTTCGCCTTTCTTCAAGCTGAGCCTGAAGTTGGTTAACTCATAATTCTTGTCAAAGTGGTACAAAATGTCGAAATGCTCACCGCAGTCAACGCAAGTCATGGTAACGAAGCGAAACCCGAGCGGCAGCTTTGACGCAACTTTGTCCAACAGACAATCAACTGTAATATTTTCCACGTTGTTAATCATAATCAGACCGTTTTCTCTTCTTTTATTACTGTTTTTTCTGCAGATTGCTCTTCAGAAGGCTTAAATGTGTGAGTCGGTTTGGGCGCGGTCGGGAAAACTTCCCCTTTGCGCTTTCTTTCCAGAATTCCCACAGCTTTGACAATTCCGTCAATCATCGCTTCCGGCCTCGGCGGGCAGCCCGGCACAAAAACGTCAACCGGAATAACAATATCGACGCCGCCGAGAATATTATAACATCCGGCGAAAACCCCGCCGCTGGAAGTGCAGACGCCCATCGCGACCACGACCTTCGGATCGGGAATCTGATTATAAACGTTCTGCAGCACGCGGGCATTGCGGTTGTTGACCGAACCGGTCACCACCAGCACGTCCGCATGTTTCGGATTGCCGATATGCAGAATACCGAATCTTTCAACATCATAGTGCGGAGTCAGGCATGCGAGAAACTCAATGTCGCAGCCGTTGCAGCTATTGCAGTTGAAGTGTACTACCCATGGCGATTTTGAAACTGCGTTGAACATATTATTTACTCCACAGCCAGATTATGTTTGCGATTGATAAAAACAGCGGAATGGACCACATATATTTAAGCATCCACGTTGTCGTCAACCTGGAAAAGGTATTGTCCAGGATGAGGATTGCCACAAACGCCAGGGTCTCAAGTCCGAACCCGATATAGAGATTGGTCTGCCAGAAAACCATAATGATGAAGAACAGAATCGCGGTTTCATAAAAATGCGCGATTTCGATAATTCCCAGATAGGGTCCGGCATATTCAACCGTGATCCCCTTGATAAGTTCCTGATGCGCGTGATGCGAAGTGGAGACGTCAAACGGGGATTTATTCAGCTTGATCGCCACCGCGCAGAGGAACGCCAGAAACAGCAGCGGCATTGACCACAGCATCGGCTTGGGCATATTCATTACGCTGCTTGCCAGGAAGCTGTCCGTCTGCAGGTAGATTGCGACGATAATCAGAATCAGAATCGGCTCATACGCCAGCATCTGCATGATTTTGCGCATGCTGCCGATACGGCTGTAGGGCGACCTGACGCTCATCCCGCCGAGCACCAGACAGATGGTCGAGAAGGCGTGGGCGAAAAGAATCATCAGCAAATCCTGTCCCATTGCCAGCAGCACCACGACCAGCATCATAAATACCAGATGCAGGAAAGCATACAGGATTTGAAGCTTATGCAGCGCTATCGGCTGTTTGGAAAACAGCTTGATGATGTCATAAAACGGCTGAATCACCGGCGGTCCCTTGCGGCCCTGCATCCTGGCGGTGACCTTACGGTCAAGACCGGAAATCAGCGCCCCGATAAACGGCGCGGCAACTAACGACACAGCAATAATAATCCATTGAGTCCAGTTTATTTTGTCCATCATAACAAATGTGCTTCCCCTAGTAATATGATAATAATAACCCATGCGATAAGATTAAGCCAGATCGTGGCCTTTTTCTCACAGATGAAGTTCTTGAGATAAGTGGTTGAAGACCATGAATTTTCGATTTTGTCGCCCATGCTTCTGAACGCGTAGCTTCTCGTGCCCTCTGAATTATGGAAGGCGGAAGTGGTGTAAACGGTGCTCTCCGCGTTTTCTCCGCAGAGATACGGCAGCCGGACGTCGGTTTCCTTGAATCTTCTCCAGACCAGCAGCCAGTAGGCCAGGAACGCGATGCCGACAGCGACAAACAACGTTACGGCGGCAAAGTTGCCGGCGGCGGTAAACACATTCCAGAGGACATCGGAGATATCCGTTCTGGAAGCAAAAACTTCTCTTGTTATCGGCGCAAAGAATTTATTGAAAATCCACATGGAGCCGACACCGGTGAGCAGCACTCCCAGCGCCAGCGTCACCAGCGAGAATCCCATTGCGGGGTCCATCGTTTCCTTATTAAATTTAGGATGATAGGAGGAGGTCTGAATGCGTCCGATCCACTTTGACCAGAAGAACACGGTGAGCGCGCTGCCGAGAATGATAAAAATCAGAATCAGCGGCGAACGGATGGTGGCTTCGATCGCCATCCATTTGCTTAACAGCATACCGAACGGTGGCAGCAGCATTGACATCATGCCGATCAGGGCGACACTGGTGGTAACGGGCATGCGGTACAGGATACCGCCCATATCTTCAATGTCACGGCTGCCGATTTTCTGTTCAATTCTGCCGACGCACAGGAACAGCAGGCCTTTGGAAATGGCGTGGAAGCAGATAATCGCCAGCGCGGCGGCATAGGCCAGCGGCGTATTGATTCCGGCGCAGGCGACTACCAGGCCGAGATTGGATATAGTTGAATATGCCAGCACCCGCTTGGCATTGCTCTGGGTGACGGCCAGCAGCGCGGCGCCGGCAAATGTCAGCGCCCCGATAAAGGTTATTACCATCATTACTTTAGTTGAATCATGAAATCCGGGAGTGACGCGCAGCACCAGATAGGAACCGGCTTTCACCATCGTCGCCGAGTGCAGCAGCGCGGAGACCGGGGTCGGGGCGATCATCGCGCCGAGCAGCCAGCTCTGGAACGGCAGCAGCGCGGATTTGGTGAACGCCGCCACGCAAAGCAGAACCATCGGGATTACAGCTTTGGCTAACAGCAGACCTTCAAATGATTCGGTTTTATTCTCAACCACCAGCCAGAGAACCCCGATAACCATGGCGGTTCCGCCGAAGGTGTTGATCAGCAGCGCGCGTTCGGCGTTCTTTTTAGATTCGCCGCCGTCCTGGCCGATCAGCATATATGAGCACAAGGTGGTCGCTTCCCAGAAGAATGAGAACCATTTAAGATTGTTGGCCATTACCAGGCCGTTCATGAATCCCAGGAATGCGATAAAGAAGAAGAAGAACTGTCCGAGAGACGCCGCGGTCGGCGGGGCATGTTCCTGATGGCTTTTCATATAGCCGATCGCGTAGACCGCGATGATCGGGCCGACTATCGAAGTGATCAATATCAGGATTTTAGTCAGCGGATCAGTGGCGAAATCGTAAGTATGGGCCACGGTGTGGCCGGTGTTGGCAAGAATTATTTCGGCAATGATCACTCCCATCTGCACCAGACTCATCAGAATAATCAGCCAGTTTTTAATTTTCACTGCTATAAACAATATTACCGCGACAATACCGACTTCCAGAATAGTGGCGATCATCTCGGAGCCCGGAAGTTCAAATTTGTTATTCGGCTCAATGGTGATCAGGATTCCGGCGGCGGCGACAATTACCGAACATAGGACAATGCTCAGGCTTCTAAGCTTGTCCCAGGGCGAGAAATATGCCACCACTCCGAAGACGACAGGTACGAGAATCAGTACTGCAAGAAGAACGTTAAAATTCGTTATTTCCATGTTTTTTATATCCCCAAAAGTAAAAAATATAGACCCTGAGACGGGTTTTTACAAGCAACAACTTTCGATAAATTATTGAAAAAAGTCACGTGCACTAACCGCATTTACAATAGCCTGCTATAACAGTGTTTTCAAGTAAGAAATCCACGAATCCATGCCTTTTTCCGTGCGGCTGCTTAATTCCAGTACCAGAACTCCCGGATTGACACCGCGAATGTACTGGCGGCATTTTTCAATGTCCCAGTCCAGATAAGGGCAGAGATCGGTCTTCGTGATCACTACCGCTCTGGCGGTATTGAACAGCGACGGATACTTGAGCGGCTTGTCCTCGCCCTCCGGCGACGACAGCAGCGCGACTTTGAAATCTTCGCCTAAATCAAACGCCGCCGGGCATACCAGGTTGCCGACGTTTTCAATAAACAGCAGTTTCGTCTCCGGCTGCAAAGTTATTTCCAGCGCCAGCGCGATCTGTCCGGCATTAAGATGGCAGGAGTCGTCGGTCTCGATCTGAGTCACCGGAGCGCCGCGTCCGCGCAGCCGCTTCGCATCCTCGTCGCTCCGCTGGTCGCCGACAATGACGGCGCACGGAACATCGCCTTTCAGCATGTCCAGCGTCTTCTCCAGCAGCGCGGTCTTGCCCGAGCCGGGCGACGAAATCAGGTTGATCGTGACGATTCCCCGACTTTTAAGCATCGCCCGGTTTGCCGCCGCGATCCGGTCGTTTTCCGATAGAATGTTCACTTCCATCTCAACATGGACGGATTCAGGATGTTGATGTTCATGCTGATGATCGCCGTGAACATGCGGATGTTCGTGTCCCGCGTGTTCATGCTGGTGTTCATGCACATGGTAGTGACCGCCATGCTCATGCGAATGAGCATGGTGAGGTGTTTTCGGCGCGTCGCAGCCGCAGTTTTTGCACATATTCAAGCCTCCTCGATTTCCATCGATTTAATTTTCAGCTCCCTGCCGGAACATATTTTAACATGCGTTGACGAACAGGCAGCACACTTCAACATAAATTTTTCCACTTCTGATTTCGCGTGACAGTCCAGACATTCCACGGACACCGGCACTTTTATTATCTCCAGTTCCAGTTTTTTCAAAGAACTGACTTCCAGCGCCAGCGGAAAAGCGAATTCCAGCGCCGAACGGTCTATCCCGGAAACCACTCCGACTTCCAGCGTCACTTTTTTCACGGTGCACCCGGGATGGCTCGCGGCGTAATTTTCTAGTTGCTTGATGACCGCTTCTGCGATTGATAACTCGTGCATTAACAGATCCTCGGCAGTAATTCGCCGGAAGGCAGGTCGATCAAACGGCTGACTCCGGTTATGGTTTTCATCGTCACTTTTCCGGCAGTGCCGCCGGCGGTGCCGATGACACAGGCGCCGCGGCCTTCGGGCAGCGATCTGAAGCCGGACAGGATGCCTTCCGCCGCCGACTGGTCGCAAATCAGGATCATCCGGCCTTCGCAGGCGACATTCAACGGATCAATCCCGAGCATTTCCGAAACCGACCGCACCCCTTCCGAAACCGGAACCGCGTTCTGTTTCAATTCGATGCCGAACTCCATGCCTTCAACGATCTCATTCAACACGGCGGCAACTCCGCCACGCGTCGGGTCGCGCATAAATTTCACTTTATCGCCGAATGGCACGGCCTGTTCCAGCAAGCCGTTCAACGGGCCGCAGTCGCTGATCAGGCCTTCGCCGGTGCGGATGCCGTTTCTGGCGGCCAGCACCGCGAACCCGTGTTCGCCGATCGTGCCGCTGACGATCACCGCGTCGCCCGGTTTAATCCGCTGACGCCCGAGTTCCAGACCCGCGACTTTCACCCCGATACCGGACGTATTCATATATATACCGTCGCAATTGCCTTTCTGGACAACTTTGGTATCGCCGGTGACAATCGTCACGCCGCAACGTTTCGCCGCTTCGGCAGTGGAATCCAGTATCCGGCGGAGGTTATCCAGCGGGAAACCCTCCTCGATAATCAGCGCCAGCGAAAGCCATTGCGGCCGCCCGCCGGCCACACAGACATCGTTCACCGTGCCGTAAACCGCCAGTTCCCCGATGTTACCGCCGGGAAAAAAGTACGGTGAAACCACAAAACTGTCGGTGGAGTAGATGATTTTTTCAGCGTTCAGCGGCAATTCCGCCGCATCGGGCAGATTCCGCAGCGGCCCGTTGCCGAAACGGCTCAGGATTTCGTCTTTGATCAGCCGCGCGCTGAGCTTTCCGCCCCCGCCGTGCGCCAGTTGTATTTTCTCGTCCATATTATATAAGGCTTTCCGGGTTATAAAATTTCACCAAACTCATCCTATCACGCGTCCATATTTAAAATAGGCCGAACAAGTTCCCTCGGAACTGACCATGCAGGGGCCGACCGGGTTTTCCGGGGTGCAGACTTTCGCGAACATGCCGCACTGGTCAGGGCGGATTTTGCCTTTCAGCACATTGCCGCACTGGCAGCGCTTGTCCGGATCGCCGCGCTGAATTTGAACATCAAACCTGACGGCGGCATCGTAATCCGCAAATTCCTTGCGGACGGACAGCCCGCTCTGGGGAATTATGCCGATGCCGCGCCACCAGGCGTCGGCCGTCTCCAGATAAGTATTAATAAAGTTGCGCGCGCGGACATTGCCTTCCGGCTTGACGACCCGCGAATACTGATTTTCGACCGTTGCTGTTCCCGCCTCTATCTGTTTGAGGATGCCAATGATTCCGTAAAGGATATCAACCGGCTCGAATCCGGCAATGACACATGGAATCCGGTGTTTTTCCGCAAACGGCTTGTATGCGTCCGCGCCGATGATGGCGCTGACGTGGGCCGGGCACAGAAAAGCGTCAATCCTGATTTCCGGATCGGAGGAGAGTGCCTCCAGCGCGGGCATGATCTGTTTGAAGGCGGTAAGAATGCTTAAATTGGCGAGATTTTTATTTATCGCTGAATCTATCACGCTCACCGCCGGGCCGACGGTGGTTTCAAAACCCACCGCCAGGAAAACTATCTGAGTATTGGGCGCTTGTTCCGCGAGTTCAACCGCCGTGTCCGGGGAATAGCATATTTCAACGCGTCCGCCTTCGGCGCGGAATTTAGCCAGCGAGGATTTTGAACCGGGAACATTCAGCATATCGCCGAAAGTTGCGGGAATAACGCCTTTTCCGCCGAGTTCAATCGCGGCGTCAATATAGCCGGATTCGGTTACGCAGACCGGACAGCCGGGCCCGCTGATGAGATTGATATTGGCGGGAAGCGCTTCGCGGATGCCATGCCGGGCAATCGCCATGGTATGGCTGCCGCAGACTTCCATGATATTTACAGGTTCATTCAGAACGGACGCCAGTTGCGCAATCTCGCGCAGCAGCGCGGCGGCAACATCGGAATTTCTGAATTCATCTACATATTTCATCGCGACTGCCTCTGAGTTCCGGACATGGCCTGAACGAGTTCATCAAACAGCGCGACACTTTTGGCCGCCTGCTCCTCATTAAGTTTTTCAATCGCGAATCCGGCATGAATAATGACGTAATCACCGACCGCGCAGTCGTCCAGCAGCTTAAGATTCACTTTGCGTGAAACGCCGCCGGATTCGGCAATCCCGGTCCGGTTTTCATTTATCTCAATAATTTTCATCGGCACGGCAAGACACATTTTCTTATCTCTTTCGTTATGGACAACTCAGGCAGTCCAGCGCGGAATTTCCGCTAACCTGAATAATTCATAAACTTATGGCGAAATACTGCAATCTGCTCAAAGTAAAGTATTTGCCGATGTCCTCGCCGTAGCGCTGCTACGACTGCGGCATCGTCAAAATCTTTCTTTTTGAGCATATTTTCGTCTTTCATCCATTTTTTATGAATAATCCAGGCTAAACTGCAAAATCAAACCTGTAAATTTACAGCTTTATTCCAATTATGCAAACTTTGACCGGCCTGTCCGGTTCAAGATAAAAAAAGAAGCCTGACGGACATCACCCGGCAGGCTTTCGAAACATCAATATTTCCAGACCTTATTTTTCCGCCAGCTCGAAGAACAAGGCGGGGCCGCCGGGAATCTTTGCGGTATTGATCTTAATGACTGCTTCGCCGTTTTCAACCGTCAGCGGCAGTTCGCAACGGCGGGTTCCATCGACATCAAGCGCATAGAGTTTGAGTTTCCCCGCATTAGCGTTGCGGATTTTTACCGCAAATTCTCCAACCGTCACCAGTGTCGGCCCTTTGCCGCCGATGTCACGGAGATTGCGCAATTCAGGATCATCGAAAACCATGTTGGAGTTCAGCGCATCCGTGGCGTATACCAGCACCATGCGGCCGGATTCCGCGATGGGCTTCAGACCGTCAATACTGACCACCGTAAGGTTGCCGCGGGCGGTAAGTTTTTCCACCTTGAAATCAGCCAGTGCGGCGGTCGTCCCGGCTTCCGCGCAAATCCCCTGGGAACGCGGCGTATTGACGCTCATGAAATTGCGGCGGCAGTCCATGTAAAGCTCACCGGTCGCGCTTTCAAAAATTTCGTTCAGCCCTTTAGTCCGGTTGCCTGCGGGAATCAGATTCTGTTTTTTCAACTCGCCCACCAGCGCATCGATATCGAAAGGACTGGCCTGCGAGTCTATCACTTTGGTATATCCGGCTAGATTGTTCATGACCATTGATCCGCCTGAAGAGGAAATTCCCATTTCATGTTTACGCATCGGCGCTTTCGAATCCACCGCGATATTGACGCCGGTAATCAGGCAGAGACGCGATTGGCCGGAGTGTATGCCCGACGAACTGCTGCCGGAGGCGAGCACCTGCTTCGAATCGAGGTTGAGCCGGATGAAAGAATCCGCCGGCCTTACATCGCCGCGGATAAAGAAGTAAGCGGTCAGAAACTCGGACGCTTTCACCATCGGGTCGATCATGCCGTTGAACGGGTTAATGTGGTCAACCGGCACGACAGTAACCGGCTGGGCGAAGAAGGTGAGTCCGGAGTAATTCTGGAGAGCGGCATACGCGCCGTTCACGAACGCCTGTTCATAACGGTAGCGGTTCCAGAACACATTACAGTATTCAGTGACCACAATCGGCGTATTCAGGAGCCTTGTGCTGTTCAGGCCGCGGAAAATCGCGCCGGCGTTGGCGATTGAACTGGTCTGGTCAATGCTGGAACCGGGCTGCATGTAACTGGTGGGGTGAGCATGATAGGCGTGCATGAAAATCAGGTTGTGCCCGTTTCTGACGATTGACTGCCGGAGCGACTGTCCCATATCAAAATTCGAGACCAGTCCTTTATATCCGATTTCACCCAGCTCTTTCTGATACCATGCATAGATGCCGCGTTCAGTTTCGACAATGAATTCCGCGACATCGATACCGCGGACATCAGACCTGGAGGTATCGGCGATGGTGAAAACCGGGATTTGATTCCAGCCGGTCACGGCGGGCGCGGCTTTTCCCCAGGCGGCTTTGAATTTCTCCACCGTTCCATATTTCCGTTCCAGAAAACGCTGCCAGTAAGGTGCCATCAACTGCCGGTTGGGTTCATCGTTGAAGAAAGCGAATTCCTGTTCATTGAATCCGGTCATCATCGCCAGCATCGGTTCATCAATCAGGCGGGTTTTAGTGTAGGGGTTGACATGGGTCAGCAGTTTTTTCACGCCCTGTTTCCAATTTTCTTTGACATTGTCGCTAAAGTAAATGTCAAATTTGAAACTGCGTTTTTTGGGGTCCGGAGACCACGGGTTGCCTGCTCCATAGCCGAGCGGACTGCTCATGGCATCCATGTTCAGGTAAATATTGTTGTCTTTTAAGCATTTAGCCAGATAATCAAAACGGTCGAGCATCTCCGGATTAAACTCGAAATCCTGCTTGCCATCCTTCATCAATACCGAGTCAAGATAGTGGAGCCGGGTCAAATTATAGCCATGCAGCTTTAGTTGACGGGCGTATTCCGCAATCTGTTCATGGGTGCCGAACTGGGCAGGCGCCACTCCGCCGCGTCCCCAGAAACTGTCGGTTCCATCAACTCCGGAGAGAAAACGTACCGGACGGTCCGGACTGCCGGCAAAGGCCAGCAGACCGTCGGCATTGACTATCACCCGTTCCTGCGTCTTTTCACTGTTCAGCCAGGCGCGGTCGAGCGCGGTTCCGGGACGGATGCCGGGAACAGCCGGACGCGGCAGCGCCTGCCAGGTCTGATCCGGTTTTACCTGCACCTTGACACTGGCCGGAAATTCATACTTGTTATTGGAAATGGTCGCCGCCGCAATCAGCCAGATCGGACTCTTCCCGGAACTCCGGAAAGTGACTGAAGCGATAGTTCCGAGTTCCGGATCAAGTTCGAAACGCGAGGCATAGAGGGCGACGGTTCCGCCTGCTCCGGTCGTCCAGGTCGCGCCGGGATAACCGTTGGCGACTTTCTTCGCTCCCCACCAGTTGGTCACGTCACGTTCGCCGAGCACCTCAATGGTTTTGCTTTTGCCGTTAACCCCTTTCACTTCGATGGTTCCAACCGGAACCTTCGCGCCGCCATAGCAGAGAGTATGGAACAAGTAAAGATATTTTCCGCTGACCGCCGCAGCGCTTTTAAACGGGATTGCAGCTTCCCGCGGCCCTTTTTCGAACTGGGGCGAGTTCATGACCAGAATTGACTTGCCGTCATTGCCGGCCGGATCTATGATGGAGAATGGAATGTTGGCAAATTCGGTTTTTTTCTGATATTTGAAATTGCGGGCGTCGTTATCCGGCCCCTGGTCCGACCAGCCGCCTTTGCCGTCGCCTGCAACATCGTCGGTAAAACCCATATTTACAGCTTTGGTGAGATCGACTACAACATCTTTTTCGGCAACTTTGAAGTTGCGGAAGAAAAGCTTGCCGAAAGAGTCCTGGAATCCAAGCATCAGCCGTGCGCTCTTGAGATCGGCGGGCAGATCGGCGGTAAACTTGATTTTCTCCCATCCGAAGGTGCCGCGTTTGACGACTGCCGACTGCCAGATCTCTCTGCCGGAGCCGGTAACGGCATGAAGAATGAATTTACCGCCGTTCCACTCACTCTTTGCCGGAGCGACATTTTCTCCGCGGATATCCGCGGAAAATTCGACCCGCCGTCCGGCCAGCCGCGCGGCGTCGAAATTAATCTCAATGCAATTTACATTTCCGCGCTCCGGTACGGTAATGCAGATCGCGCTGCCGCCGTCCGGCTCCGGGATAATTCTGGCGTCGAGGCCGCCTTTGTTGTAATTTTTAAGGTTATCGCCGTTCTGGAAGGGTTCACTGAAGATAATGCCGCTGTCGTTGACGGAACCGGCGGCGGCAGCGCCGATGGCAATTCCAAGTGTCGCCGCGAACACAAACAATTTTAAATTCATCATCAATGATTCCTTTGCTTAGGAGCCGTTCAACTCCTTATTCTTTAAATATATAAATTAACGGCAGATCATGCCGGCTGTAAACCGGTCAGGAGAGACAGCCGGGAAATAACTGAAGAGTCAAGTTTCCGGCGGCCGTCCATTAAGACAATGAAAATAACTATCCAGCTTCAGGATTTCAATTCAAATGAAAAACTTTTAAATTAATTACCGGACAATTTTTTGCAGCTGATTACCAGGGACTGGGCGGGTTTGTCCCGGCCATATTCGTGATCTCGTAGGCATTCCACTGCATTCCTAATCTGTGGTAGGTCCAGTCGTCACCCTTCCAGCTGATGCTGTTGTAGTTTGTGCTGGTTGCGTGGCCGTCAAAGAAAGCAATGTTGGCGATAGCTTTTCCGTTGTGGCGATAGGCAACGCACTCCACCGGGTTGGGTGTATCTGTTGCCGCAAGCGGATTCGTGCACTCGCCATTATTCCAGTAAGTCTGCGGAGCCGAACCGTAATATGTGATGGTACCGGACGCTCTGGCATCGCCGAAGACGATTTTGGTGCTGGGTTTTTTAATTTTGTTAAGCTTATAGAACACATTGTAGGTAGTTGCCGCGGCGGCTTGATTTACTTTATCAAGAGAGCCTTCGCGCACCATTCCGTAGCTGTTTTCCGCCCTGCCGTATTTACTATTTGAACTCTGGCTGTAAGTTGCCAGCGGACATAACATATTAACCGGCCAGAAGTTAACGCCCCAGGACGGATCTATCATGCTGACTCCCAGCTGGTTTACAAAACCCTTATTTGCGTACCAGCGGTCGGCGCCGTTAGTAACCTGATATGGCACCCACATGTCATTATAAGAGTTTGCATAAGACAGACCGGCTGTAGCCATCTGTTTTAGATTACTGAGGCACTTCAGTGTCCGCCCTTTATCACGGGCCTTGTTCAAGGCGGGCAGCAGCATTCCGGCTAGAATCGCTATGATAGCGATCACGACGAGGAGTTCGATGAGTGTAAAATTTGATCTTTTCATATTCTTTGTTCCGGCAGTTAATTATTTTTTTTGCTAAACAGATTATACTGCATTTAAAAGGACTTGACAATCAATAAATCGGGAAATAATATAAAGGAATCGGGATATTTAATTGTTTTCGGTAAGCTATACTCTATAATGGGTGAAAATTTAACATAGATGAATAGGATTGTGGATTGGATTTTTTCGATCCGACTGACAGGCGATATAAATATCGCCGGAAGAAGGAACGGAAAAAGACGGCCGCAAGACATTCATCCCTTAATCTATTTTAAATGTTCACCCTTATAGAGTATATAACAGGAACAAGCATGAAAAACGTCCTGCCGATATTCGAATTTTATGTTTCATCGATGTACCACCTGCTGCGCGGGGTGACCGACTATGCCAAGATGCACGACTGGCATCTTGGCATTATCTCCAATCGCTTCGAACTGCCCCGGAACTGGAATGGCGACGGAATTCTGACACATCTTACTAATTCTCCTCAACTAGTCGAATTTCTTCAAACGCATGCCGATATTCCGATTATATCCTTCAATCATCCATGGATACCGGAATACGACTTTTCTTATGCCGTGGTATGCGAGGATAACGAAGAGATCGGGCGGATCGCCGCCCGATACTTTCTGTCGCTTGGAGATGTTCACTATTGCTGGTACGGCAACCATCCGCTGCGCTATTCCGGCTTTGTCGACGAACTGACCCTGAATAACCGCCGGACGCAAACCATCATCCCCCCAGAAAAGATACTTAATCACGCATGGGATGAAATCAGCGGCTGGCTTCTGGAGCAATTGCGCGGACTGCAATTGCCGTGCGCGGTTTTCTGTGACAACGATTCCTGGGCGCGCGAACTGCTCGAAGCGGCGCTGATGGGCGGATTCCGGGTTCCGGAGGATATCGCGATCCTGGGAGTGGATAACGAAGAGCTGATTTGCAACAGCGTAAGCATCCAGATATCGAGTATCGACAACCGGCTCCGGAAGATAGGCTACGAAGGCGCCGCCCTGCTGGGAAGGCTGATGGCCGGCGAACCGTTCCCGGTCAATCCAGTGCTGGTGCCGCCGGTGCCGCTGCCGGTTGTCCGCAGCAGCACCGATGTGCATGCCACCGGCAACCCGGTGGTAGCAAAAGCCGTTGAATTCATCCGGAAAAACCATACTTCCGATATCTCTGTGCTTGATATCGCCAGAAAAGCAGGCATTTCAGATTCCGGCCTGCGCAAACTGATGAACCGTACCATCGGAACTTCGCCCAGCCAGCTGCTGCTGAACTCGCGTATCGCCGCCGCCTGCCGCCTGCTGCGGGAAACGGAGCTTAAAGTTGAAGACGTGGCAATTCAATCCGGGTTTGGCAGCGCCCAGAGCCTCCACGAGCATTTTCGTCATGTCCTGGATACCACTCCGCAACGCTTCCGGTACGACTCCAGAATCTGAAGCGCGCGAAGAAAAAATTCCTTAAAGTTTTTTTCTGCGGCATTCGCGGTTTTTACCGTTCCGGTTATATTACGGTATGAGTTTGTGTGTAAGACGACAAAATACAGGAATGAAGATGGAAACAGAGCAGCTTAGACAAAAAACCAGAGATTTGAAAAACAATCTCACCAGGGTAATCAGAGGGAAAAGCGATATTGTCGACTTGCTGGTTGCGGCACTGGCCGCAGGCGGCAACGTTTTAATGGAGGATGTTCCCGGAGTCGGCAAAACCACGCTGGCGAAAGCCCTGGCCGCCTCCATTGACGGCATTTTCAACCGCGTCCAGTTTACTCCCGACCTGCTGCCCGCGGATATTCTGGGCAGTTCGATTTATAATCCGCGGGATGCCAATTTTTACTTCCGCCGCGGCCCGGTGTTTACCAATATTCTGCTGGCGGACGAAATCAACCGGGCGTCGCCGCGCACACAGTCAGCGCTGCTGGAAGCGATGAGCGAACATCAGGTTTCAATTGACGGGCAGGCTCATGCGCTGCCGCTGCCGTTTATGGTGATCGCCACCGAAAACCCGATTGAATATCAGGGGACTTATCCGCTGCCGGAAGCCCAGCTGGACCGTTTCGCAATGCAGTTGTCGCTGGGATATCCGGATGAAAATGACGAACTTGGAATTCTTTTTGACCGGAAGGAACATGATCCGGCGGCCGATATCGTACCGGTCCTCAACTGTCAGGACATCATCCAGATTCACGAACTGGTGAAAAAAGTCGGGCTGGAGAAATCCGTGGCCGAATATATGCTGAAACTGATTCGCGCCACCCGCTCGGACAGCCGGATAATGCTCGGCGCCAGTCCGCGCGCACTGCTGATTCTATCCCGCTGCTGTCAGGCGAACGCCTTTCTCGAAGGCCGTGATTTTGTGCTGCCGGATGACGTCAAGCGGCTGGCTAAAGTCGTTCTGCCGCACCGTATTATCATTGATAATAAAACTAAATATTCCGGGGTTTCAAACTTCGCGGTTATCTCCGAGATTGTTGATAACATGAAAGCGCCGGTATAGGAATTCAGATTAAAATTTTCTGTCCTGCATGTGGAATTCATAAACCCGCTGAAAATCCCGGACAACGTAATACTTCAATATTTTAAGCACGAAAACTGCGGTGGAATCTGAATCTATAAACTCTTTCAAATAAGAGTGCTTGTTCTGCAGGAGATCATAATATTGCTGATTCCCCGGCGTGTGATGCAATTCCTGAGCATCGCCGACGGCGGTAATCCCGATAGCCCCGAAAATATCTTCGGTCTTATTAGCGGCATTGCTGACAAAAAGAGACGCTTTCGGATGAACTTTTAAATTGGTGTATTTGCGCGTATGCCGCGGAGTGGCAAAAATAATATATCCGGCATCCGGCGGCGCGGCGAAAGTTACCGCTCCGGTGTACGGATATTCGCCCATCAGCGTTGCCAGCACGCCGAATTTCTGGGTTTCCAGCGTTTTTTCCACCATCAGCCAGGTTTCCTGTTCAGACATGGCGAACTCCTTAATTTTTATTAATCGTTTACCATATTCCTGAAATCCCTGATATGCAAAAAAACAGCGCGAAAATTAATCCGCGCTTATTAATTGTATAACCTGTGCCAATTGCAAAACTCAAGTTTTGCATGAATTCAGAATTTAGAATCTAGAATCTAGAATGAAATTCGAACTAAAACCCGGATTTATTCTGACTCCTGACTCCTGACTCCTGAATTCTGACTACTTTTGCAATTTCCCCGCCTGTATTGCAGGATTACCAGCTGAAATTGAAAATCGGAAATACCGGCAGGAATCCTTTGGGATTGAAGTTAAGAAAACCCAGCTGGAAAGTGAACGGGGTTTTGATGTATTCAACCTTTTTCTCTTCAGGACTTTTTGCTTCGGCTTTCTTGTCATCCGCTTTCTTGTCATCGGCTTTCTTGGCGGTTTTATCGAGCGGGTTTACATCCGCTTTTTTCGCATCCGCCTTTTCCAGAGATTTTATAACAGCTTCTGTTTCGGCCACGGTATCATAGTCCTCAAACGAGTTGTCATCATTCTGAACGAAGTTGCCGAATCCGATCTGCACTCCGCTGAAATAAGAATCGCTGATATTGCCTATCCCGAGCTGACAGCCCTTGAAAATCGCCTGCACATGATTCATCCAGCCGATCTGGACGCCTCTGGATGTGCAGTTCTTGCGGATGGTCTTATCGAAATAATTCATTCCGGACTGATTGTAAAATCCGACCTGACCGCCGAACAAGCGGTTGCCGGCGGAGTTGAACAGACCGAAAATCAAGCCGTCGCTGTCCTTGTCAACCATGTTTATCATTGACGCCTGAATCCCGTAGGAATTTCTGGATAAGCAGACCAGGCCGGCGTCAAGACCGTAAACATCCTTGTTTTCGGTCATGAACAGGGAAAGACGCATTCCGTAAATATTGGTATAATCATTGAACAATTGCACCGGCTGGTAAATACCGGAATCAAAAGGAGCCCATTTCGCGCCTTCAAACGCGCCCGCATTGCAGAGTTGGGAGCCGGTGATCACAGCCAGACATATTCCTGTCAATTTCATCAGATATTTCATTTATTTCATTCTCCGTAAAATATTTTTTTTGGATATTTTTCATATAAAATAACTTATTTCCGTCACAAGTAAAGCCGTGGAGTGTATTCAAATGAAGAAATCCGGAAACTTTGTCAAAATAATTATTAAATTCAGACTTCCTGATCCGTGGAAAAAGGTGTTGTTGGGTTTTCAGCCGCTGGGCGACATTGGCATTAGCATTTCGTAGACCATCTGCAACTCTGTTCCCGGATATGTGAACTTCGCTTCATTTAAATGAACGAGCATTGCCTCTGCCATTTTGTTCAATCGCGTTTCCGCCAGCGGATGCAGCACGACCCGCAGTTTCTTGCGCGCCGTATCGGGATGCAGGTTGACGGTCGTATTGAACATGGCCTTGACCATTGAACGAGCCTCTTCCGGGCTCGACAGCTCAGGCGCCGCCATGGCGGCTATAGCTGTTTCCGCGCGGTATGCGATCATACGCACAGTGTCGAGAGCCAGTTTTCTGGTTGGATTCAGCCGTTCGAACTTGTGTTCTGCGGGCAGTTCGTCAAAAGGAATGTGTTTAGGTGTGTTTTTCCGCGCCAGGCGTGTTTCTTCCAGTTTGTTTTTAATATCAGCAACCATGACGGCGATGCCCGATTTTTTCTCTATCCACTTCTCCATCCGGCCTGGTTCCATGTCCCTGAATTCCAGTGTCAGATCTGCCAGCCGGCCTTTCTCCACGGCGATTTTTCCTCGTAGGGTTCTGCACTCGCCGTCAAGTGTCCTCCATGCAGGATTTACCACCGGGATGCGACATGGAAAAACTTCCGTCGAATAGTCGGCCAGCAGATCCAGTCCGAATTCGGCGAGCATGTATCGGAAAAAGTTTTCCTGCCCCCATCTGGCGAACATCGCCGGAACTCCGTCATCAATCAAGCATTTGTAGTCCGTGCCGATAATCGCAGTCTGGTGGCTTCCGTGCCTGCCGCCGCGCAACCTCCTGAACTGACGGCACCAGATGCCATCCCTGCCGCTGCCAAACCATGTGCCGCGTTCAGCCAGTTTCATCTCCTCGGTCCCGCCGTTAGCCAGTGTGACGGTGAAAGAGCGGAACTCGGTTTCCGGCCAGTCAGCGTCCGGGCTTTTCAGGTATGTCATGCAGGCCACCCGGAACGAGCTCCACATCTCCGCCACGAATTTATAGCTGCACCCGGCCCGGTCGAAAATAAGGCGGAACCGGTGGATGTATCTATCCGCTTCCAGCCCGGTGTCCGATGGCTGCCGCGGAACATCAAGGAGCAGTCTCGGCACGATCTCGGAACGCATCACCGCCAGCAGTCCGTCGTCCACCGGACGGTCGATATAGAAAAACGGTTTGCCCTCCCGGTCGTTCACCCAGTAGTCCGTCACCCCGCGCAGGCAGAGCCGGTGGCTGGTGACATAGCGGCGGGACAGCTCAGTTTTTTTACCGTGGTAGACGCGGACATGGCCGTCAACGTAAAGCGTTCCGGCCATGTCGGGATCCGCCTCCATCCAGGATTTGGACAGCGCGTCAGCCCATGCGGCTACCGCCGCCGGATTCGACGCCACCGAGCCAAGCCTTTCCCGCAAACAGCGCACCTCTGGAACGCGGTCAAGTCCGAGCAGTTTGCCGAACTCGCCTGGAGCGCTGCGGCGCAAAGACTCGACGGTTTTTACCCGTAGCAAAGCCATCAGCGCGAGCAATATAAATACATGCGTCAGGCGATAGTAGAATCCGCCATCCTGTGAAAAATTCAGCAGGGACAGATGCTCGAAAAGCCCGTTGGCGGCCAGGGCCGGCAGGGCGCAGAGCACGCCGCCCCGCTCAACGTCAACGCACTCCTCGAAGCTGGTTTCGGCTCCGGCCAGCAGTCCGCAGGCGGCCATTGCGCGTTCCTCCACCCGGACACAGGCCATGCCTATAGCAGAAACTGCGGACGCATCAGCCTCTGCTCGCTCCGAGCGGGTGGATGACTGACTGGTGCGCACAGGACGCAGCGACGGCGGGAGGAACCCTTTCTGGATCGCCTTATCAATATTCCATTTTTTGATCCCGACCGCCGCCGCCACAGCAGATCGCGTTTGACCCTCGGAAAGCAGAAGGCGGCAATGCTCCATCACCGCCGGAGTCATCACCGCCGGTCCGCGGACCGCCGTTGGCGTGTAGAAGCCTGCGTCGCCTTTCAGGCGGAGAAGCCGGACTGCGGCGCGAACCGTGTTCTCGTGGACTCGCAACGCAGCAGCTATCCGGGGTTGAGGCACTCCGCCATACAAATGCAGAAAACCCATCATGCTGCGCTGTGTCGCATGGTCGGAAACAAAATGCACACGGATCGGATAACTGCCATGAAACCATGTTACGGTAGTGTCGCCACGAAAAACACTGTAAAATCCGTCAATGTCGGTTGCATCCGCCGGAATCAGCGGTAATATTCCTTGTTTCATGG
>CAIMFA010000724.1 GCA_903840185.1 uncultured Lentisphaeria bacterium
CCGAAGAAAATCGACTTTTTTTTCGTAATTCCATCTCAACGGCAGAAAAATGGCGAATCATAGTCGAATGTCAGACTCAGGTTCGGTAGATAGGTTCAAAAAAACAGGAAAACTTTAGTTATGGAAGGAGTCGAACATGAGTGTACCATTTAAAGTAGACCTTAAAGACAAAGTCGCGGTAGTAACCGGCGGCGGCGGCATTCTCTGCGGCGTCATGGCCAAAGCCCTGGCCGAATGCGGTGCGAAAGTTGCCGTGCTTGACCTGCGCGAAGAAAATGCCAATAAAGTTGCCGATATGATCAAAGCTGAGGGCTTCACCGCCATCGGCGTGGCAGCCAACGTGCTGGAATATGACAGTCTGCTCGCGGCGGAGAAGATCGTCTGCGAAAAGCTCGGCCCCTGCGATATCCTGATCAACGGAGCAGGCGGCAATCATCCCAAAGGCACCACTTCCAAAGAGTATCTGTTCAAAGAAGACCTGGAACTGGCCGGCAAAGAACTGACCACATTTTTCGATCTCGATCCGGCAGGCGTCGGTTTCGTGTTCAACCTCAACTTCCTCGGAACTTTGCTTCCGACCCAGGTGTTCTGCCGCAAAATGGCGGAAGCGCACGGCGGCGTGGTGATCAATATTTCGTCGATGAACTCATTTACTCCGCTGACCAAGATTCCGGCATACAGCGGCGCGAAAGCGGCAGTGAGCAACTTCACCCGCTGGCTGGCAGTCCACATGTCAAAGGTGAACATCAGAGTAAACGCGATCGCCCCCGGATTCTTCCTGACCGATCAGAACCGCGCCCTCCTGACCAATGCGGACGGTTCATTGACCGCGCGGGGCAAGACCATCATCGCCCACACCCCGATGGGCAAATTCGGTGATCCGGAAGACCTCGTCGGCGCGCTGCTCTGGCTGGCGGACAACAAGGGAGCCGGTTTTGTTAACGGTACTGTAATTCCGGTTGACGGAGCTTTCTCCGCCTTCTCCGGAGTATAACGTTTATTTACCAGAACCCGGGGCGGCCGCAGGCCGTTCCCGTGGTATTCAGAGATTAAAGCACATGATTGCCCTGATCGATTACAATATGGGAAATCTACTGAGTGTCTCCAAGGCGCTTGAATACGTCGGCGGAGACATCAGAGTCATTGATACGCCGGCCGACATTGCCGGGGCGGATGCGGTAATCCTGCCCGGAGTCGGCAATTTCGGCGACGGCATGGAACATTTGCGCTCCAGAGGTTTTGAACAGCCGGTGATTGACGCGGTAAACAGCGGCAAACCGTTCCTGGGCATCTGCCTGGGCATGCAGATGCTGCTGGACGACAGCGAAGAAGCACCCGGCGTCAAAGGTCTCGGCATCATAAAAGGCAGCGTGGTGCGTTTTCCGGACAACATTGAAAAAGTCCCGCACATGGGCTGGAACAGTGTAAGAATTGACAAGCCGTGCAATATTCTTGAAGGCGTTGCAGACGAAAGTTATTTTTACTTCGTGCATTCATATTACGCCTGTCCGGAATCAGCGGATGCCGTCATCGGCAGCAGCGAGTATATCAAACGTTTTGCGGCGATTATTGGCGGAAACAATATTTTTGCGACGCAATTTCATCCGGAAAAAAGTCAGAATGCCGGTTTGCAGATTTTAAAAAACTTTGTAAAGTATTCATAACAGTGATATAATGAATAGAATTATCAACATATCTAAAAGCAGGAGTCATGGACGATGAACGAGAACTTGAAAAATAACCCGATTGTACTTGATATTCTTGCTTATTTGAAGGAAAACTTTGAGATCGAAGGAGAATCGGCGGAGGAACTGGTCGAAAGTTTCATCGAGTCGATTTCCGAGCATATCAGTGAAGCGGATGCTTACCTGGGATCAGCAAGCTGGGCGGATCTGTCCAGAGTTGGACATACACTGAAAGGTTCAGGCGCCAATGTCGGTGCAATTGCACTGTCTGAAGTCGGCAAAGCGCTGGAATTTGCCGCGAAAGCACAAGATTCCGCCGCCTGCGCGGCAAGCATCGACAAAATCAAGGCACTCTACTCAGAGCTGAAATGACCGGAAAAATATCTGTCGCCAGGCGAAAAGAACTACTGTCTGAAATAAACCGTCTGCTTTATCAGAAATATGGTAAACTGCGTTGTAAGCTCAATTATAATAGTCCTTTCGAACTGCTGGTGGCGACAATCCTTTCCGCGCAATGCACCGACGAAAGAGTTAATCAGGTAACATCAACGCTTTTCAAGGCATTTCCGGATGCCGCGGCATTCGCCGCGGCGGAAGCAGCTGACGTTGAAAATGCGATTAGAACCGCCGGGCTTTTCCGCAATAAAGCCAAAAGCATCATGGCGGCAAGCCGCAGAATAATTGAGAACTTCAAAGGCGAAGTTCCCGCTGACATGGCGGCATTGACCAGTCTGCCGGGCGTGGGCAGAAAAACCGCCAATGTGGTGCTGGGCGATGCGTTCGGGATACCCGGTTTCCCCGTTGACACCCATGTCAAAAGGGTGCTAAACCGGCTTGGAGTCACAGCTTCTGACGATCCGGAGAAGATTGAAGCGGAAGTGAATGCCGCCATCGCGCCGGAGTACTGGGTCAATCTTTCGCACCTGCTGATTATGCACGGACGGGAGACCTGCCGGGCGAGAAATCCGGAATGTGAGCATTGTCTGCTCACTACAATATGCAGATACTATAAAACAAAGAAAATTTAATTATCATGAGCACACTGAAAAAGAAGTTCCGCCAAATCCAGAAACTGCCTGACTGGCTGTTTATTCCCCCAGCCCTCCTGATTAAGTTTCTTAGAACTTTTGTCATGCGCACAGAGATCATCGATCCATTCAATCTCATAGAAAACGCCCGCGGCTGCGTGACTGTCACCTGGCACAACCGCCTGATGTTCTTTCCTGCGATGTTCCCGCCGGCTACCAGAAAACGCACTGTCGCAGTGGTAAGCCCGTCGCGGGACGGCCAGTACATTACCGACCTGATTTCACATTTCGGACTGAAAAGCCTGCGCGGGTCCTCCAGTAAAAAAGGCGCGGTGGTACAGCGCGAAGCGATCAAGGCGATCAACGACGGATTCCATGTAAGCTTTACACCAGACGGCCCGCGCGGCCCCAAATACCGGATGAGCCGCGGCCCGGTTCATCTGGCCAGCGTCACCGGTACGCCGGTCATTCCAATCAGCATCAACGCCTCCAGCTACTGGCAGATCAAGAGCTGGGATAACTTCCAGATACCGAAACCGTTCGCCAAACTGACCATGATTTTATCCGAACCGATCAAGATTCCACCCAATCTGACGGAAGAGGAACTGGAGTACTGGCGTACAACCGTTGAAACGGAACTGATGAAGATAACCGCAGACCGCAGCCAATAATGTTCCATGACGAATAGTCATAATTATATATTTTTTGATTGAAACTTTGCAGTCGCAAGCTATAATTAAGCTTAAACGGCATAACCGGAGAATACCGGATGGAAATTAAGCAACTTAATATTGACGATAAATTGACCTGTCTGGCGCTGGCCGGAAGCCTTGACATGGGCAGCGTTATGGCAATAAAACCTGAATTTGCCCGGCTTGCCGCAAGCGGCAAACCGGTTCTGCTGGAAATGTCCGGGGTGACGTTCATCGCGTCCTGCGGCATGCAGATGGTGCTGGCAGCCTTGAAGCAGATGAATACCTCCGGTTTGAAAATGGCAGTGTTCAAGCCGCAGCCGATGGTAACAACCGCCTGGGAGATTGCCGGCATGGCAATTATCGTTCCAATTTTCACCGACCAGACGGCTGCACTGGAATATCTGAAGGTGAAACAGGGTGCCGGCACAGTCGCCGGCTCTGCTTCTGAAGAAGCAGCAAAAGCGGAAAAAAGTCTCTGCTTGAAAATAGGCAATGAACTCAACGAACTGGCCGGCCTCTGCCATGAAGTTCATAATTTCCTTGAAGACGAAAAAATGCCTCCAGCTACAATTTACAAGATCGATCTTTCCATCGAAGAGATGCTGACTAATGTCATTAAATACAGCTATGACGATGATAACCGCCATGAGATAAACGTTTCTCTGCGGTTGTCTCCTGACCGTATACAGCTGGAAATGCGCGATGACGGTCACGAGTTCAATCCGCTGGAAGCCCCGCTGTCCGACTTGTCCGATGAAATAGAGGAGCGCCGGGTCGGCGGCATGGGAATTCATTTGACGCGCACTATGGTTGACTCCA
>CAIMFA010000725.1 GCA_903840185.1 uncultured Lentisphaeria bacterium
CTGAAAATATGTTTTGCAATTTGCATTCCTTATTGAAAACGTATATCGTAAATTTTGATTGAAGAGATCAGGAGGAAAAGATGCTTCATAAAAAGTCATTGATTTGTGCTTTGCTTATAATGCTGCCATCTGCGGCAACATTATACGCTGCTGAGAGTTCATGTATAACTTTAAAAACCACTGCACCTAACAACAAAGAGCTAAAAATCTATTACCGGGTGCCGTCCGGATATGATCCGAAGTCCAGGCAGCTTTACCGGGTGCTGGTAATTTTCGGGGGACGCAACTGTTCAGGCCAGGGCGAGGCCGCCGGAGGGTTTGGATTTGCCAAGTGGGCGGATGAGAACGGCATATTTCTGGTCGGCCCCGGATTTAAGGATGACAATTACTGGGAACCGGAAAGGTGGTCGGGAAATGCGCTGTTTTTTGCGTTGAAGCAGATCAAAGCGAAATACAATATCTGCGACAAGAAGATTATGTATTACGGTTACTCTGGCGGTTCTCAGGCATCGAATCTGTTTCCGTCCTGGAAGCCGGAGGCCTGTACCGCCTGGGTTTCACATGCCTGCGGGGTGTTTCACGCACCGTCTAAAAAAATGATGAACAGTCCCGGACTGATAACCTGCGGCGACGCTGACATTGCCCGCTATATCATTTCCCGCCATTTCGTGTCGGAATACCGCAAGCTGGGCTTGAATGTGTTATGGAAATCCTATCCGAATCTGCCGCATGAAGTGCCGAAAGAATCTTCCGATCTGGCCCGTGCGTTCCTGACTTATTACCATGAACAGAACCTCGGGGACTTGCAGACTGGACTAAACATCGTAGTATCAAGAAACAAAAAACTGTTGTATGTCGGCGATGACCAGGAGGGCAAGTTCTGGCCTGCCGACAGCCGGACTGTAAAAAATATAGAACCGGAAGACCGGGTGGAATTCTATACCCGTGAACTGGCTATGGCCTGGGGCAAAGAAGCCATGTCGAAATAGTGAATGGTGAATATCCAATATCCAGCACGGAATATCCAACTGATGAATGAAAGACTAAATACAGGTTGCAACGAATATCCAATATTCCGTCCCGTTAAGCGGGAGAATGTCCAACAGATGAAGGATGAAGAAATAAAACCGAATATCCAACCGGTGAATGAAAGGCTAATGACAAAAAACAAGCAGGATACTTTATGAGGAAGCGGTTGATATTATTACTGCTGATACTCTCTGCCTGGCCGGTATGGTCAGATGAATTGCTGACGCTTACTGTTAAAACTTCCGCTCCGTCTAACCGTAAACTGGAATGGAGGGTACGGCAACCGGCCAAATACACTCCTGGCAGCCGGATTATGGTGCTGTTCGGGGGGCGTAACTGGGATGGCGCAAAAGCCATTGACGCTTACGGTTTCGGTAAACTGGCGGACAGGTATGGAATTTTCCTGGTTTCGCCGTCGTTCAAGGATGATGACTACTGGGAGCCGGGAAAGTGGTCTGGTACTGCCATGCTGGAAGCACTGACACTGTTGCGCCAAAGATTCGGCTTGAAAGGTGATACGAAATTATTCTATTACGGATATTCAGCGGGAGGACAGTGCGCCAATTTGTTTTATCACTGGAAACCGGAAATCGTGGAAGCCTGGGGGGCTCATGCCTGCGGCGTGTGGTTCAAGCCAGAAACTGTCACGGCTCCGTGTCAGGCACTTATAACCTGCGGGGAGAATGATGAAGGCCGTTTCCTGCTGAGTTCAAAATTTGTCCGTGACGCCAGGGAGAAAGGCTATTCGGTTCTCTGGAGGGGTTATCCGGGGGAGCATGAACTTAACGCCGGAAGCCTCAGGCTGGCGGAACTGTTTTTCGATGACATTGCCGCCGGAAGCCGGACAGCCGTGTATGTCGGCGACGACCAGACGATGAATTACTATCCGGCAACTTCAAGAAATGGCACAGGCATTGAACAGGAGTACCGGAATAATTTCTTTTCATTGAAGCTGGCGGAATGCTGGAAAACCGGGAAGCAGGATTGAGGAGCGGACTGTATGGAATTTACTTATCATGGAATGATCAGATACGGATTCGGGTTCTTCAATCCGAACCATGCGGCGGCGCTGATCGCCTGTCTGCTGCCCGTCTGCTGGGTTATAAGACTCTTCCTGAAAAACAAAGCGGCAGTATATCCGGCAGTTGCCGCAGAGATACTGTTATATCTCGCCTTGATCTTTACTTATTCCAGAACCGGATTTATTGCCGTTCTGGTTGAAGGACTGATATTTCTCTTTCTCAAGAATTACTTTATTCATCCAGAGCATCCGCTGCGCCTGCCGCATTTTTTCCCGAGACACAGACTTGCCGTAATTATGATAGCGGCGCTTGGTATTGCGGCCATCAGTTGCGGCTTTATGACGCGCTGCGTCAATACCATTCCCGCTCCAGACCGGGCGATGACTAACAGGGTGACACTGTTTCAGGGCGGGTTGAAAATGCTGGCCGACAATCCTGACGGTGTAGGTTCCGGTATGTCCGGGATGATTTACACGGCATTTTACCAGCCGGTTGAATCCACTCTGCAATACCGCACAATGGTCAACAGTTTCCTAACCTTTGCCGTGGAATACGGCATTGTCTGGGCTTATGCTGTCGCATTGGGATTCATTCTGCCGGTTGCGGCAGCAGTGATACTGTTGAGAAAACACCGTCTATCAGGCAGGAAGAGCGTAATTATGCTGGGATGTGTCTGCATTCTGGCAGGCTGTGTAATCTCCGCGATGGGGTCAAGCTGTTTTGATTTGAACGTGCTTGGCAGTGATCCTGGTTTTACCGGCGAACTTGACCGCTGGAAGCGGATACTGCTGCTGTCCTGTCCGGTGATTGCCGGGATAGCGCTGTCAGGAGTGGTTATTTCGGAGCATCGCCGTCTTTATAACCATGCCGGACTCTTACTGATTCTGTTTGTAATATTCACGCTGTCCGGCAGTATCGGGTACTTGATGCTTGGAACCTTTTACCCAGGCAGAACAGGTTCGTATAAAGTAGTCGAGATCGGCGGCGGAAGATGGCTGAAATACACTGTTGGAGGCAAGCAGAATGTTTTCATCGCCGGTGGCGGCAGTTGGGATTTAAAACGCATTGCGGAATTCGCAAGAAGCCGTTTCCCGCTGAATAATATTTTTATTCCGCTGGACAGGGCTGCTGAATCCCGGACTGCAAGTTATTCCAGTAAAGTAATACTATGCGGTAAAAATTATCTGTCGGCAAAGCAATTTCCGGATTGTGAACAATACTGGCTGCTGCCGGAAGGCCCCCCGCCGGAAAAATACCCTGTAGGACTGAAGAAAATCTATCTCAGCCGGTATGATGAAGCCGGGTATAATCACCTTTGGAAAAACCAGCATAGAACGGGAGTCACGCTTATTGAAATCATTGATTGAGTGGATTTTCAGACTGTCAGCAGCTAAAAGACATAGTTTTATCGTGAGTCAGAGCCGGTAAGGCATTTAAGTAAACATAACCACAAGGGGGCAGTAAAAAATGACAAGTTCAAAAATCAGAGCAAGCACATCCGCAACCGGCAGCAAGGGAACAGTAAACGTTATCGCAACCAGCGTCCCAAAAACATCTGTTCCGCTACGAAAAAAGACAGTTTTCCAGGTACAGGCTAAACCCGGCAGCAAAGTTTTTCTCGCCGGAGATTTTAACAACTGGGATTGTTTGAAAAAAGAATTGCTGGATAAAGACGGCAGCGGGTTTTATCAAGGCGCGATCGTACTACCTCCCGGTACTTATGAATACAAGTTCGTCATCAATGGCACATGGTGCATCGATCCGGGAAATTCTATATTCAGGCCGAACCGGATGGGAACGTTAAACAGCGTTATTGTTGTGGAATAGTCTTTCAGAAAAAACTCCCCCGAATGCAAGCAGGCAAACGCGGGAGTTGTAGGAATACTCCTTCAGAAACACAAAATAATTGAAATCCATCTTGAGTTTCAGTTAAAAAGAGCGTTTTTCTCCCGCTTATAGCTCAAACAGCAGTATTTAAACCGCAAAATTTCTATTAACTGTAGTTCAAAGAAAAACAGATATACATCATTATCTCGAAACAAGCTTTTTCATCTTGTTACAGTAAAAAGTATGCAATTTAATCATGCCCCAATAGCATTACCTTGAACACCGAAAATGAAGCGTTCATGGCGCAAGCCGACCCAGTATCTTCGGCAACTAAACAAGACAAATCGACTTCAATCTAATTTACCAGAAATAATCATTCCGGCTTAATCGCCGATCACATATCAAGCTCCTAGAGGTGCATTGCGCACCTCTAGGAGCTTTTTCATTTAGACCTAATCCCAACATAAACAAGGAGGCAACCATGAGTCCAGCAGCAGCGCTAATACTCGAAATGCAAATCTATCCAATTATCCGTAACACCATACCCCGCAAAGCTAAACCAATGGGCTCCGAAGAC
>CAIMFA010000726.1 GCA_903840185.1 uncultured Lentisphaeria bacterium
CCGAAGAAAATCGACTTTTTTTTCGTAATTCCATCTCAACGGCAGAAAAATGGCGAATCATAGTCGAATGTCAGACTCAGGTTCGGTAGATAGGTTCAAAAAAACAGGAAAACTTTAGAATATAAACAAGGAGTATTTAATAATGAATGCAAAAATCCGCAAGAACCAGAAGGTACGGAAAAGTAGAAATTTCACACTCATTGAACTCCTCGTGGTGATCGCCATCATCGCGATTTTGGCAGGAATGCTGCTGCCGGCATTGAATCAGGCCAGAGAGAAAGCCAGGACGTCATCCTGCTCCAGCAATCTGAAACAGCAGGGCGTGGCTGTGGCAATGTACGGCAATGACTATTACGATTATATCATTCCAAGCACCAATCTGGTTGAAAACGGTATCTGGCAGAGCAGGTACTGGTTCGGCTATCTCTCCTTCAACGGCTATACCGGAAAACAGAAGTACGGCGCCAGCAAAGTTTTTGTCTGTCCGTCAGATGCAGTTCCGGCGCTTCCGATGACCTCCCCTGACTATTTTTTGAGTTATGGAATTAATGTCACTGTTGCGACCGACCCGAAAAATAATCCGCAGATTAACAGCAGTTCCTGGACTAATCATTGCCTAACCACGAAAGATTTCGGCAAAGGCTACATCAAACGCAAACTTCCCACCGTTCCGCTTGTCATTGACATGTTCGCCAATCCTAATAATACCTTTGCCATTCAAATGGGAACCGGAAACTCCAACCCGTGGAACGTTGCCGGTGTCGCGGGGCCGGCGAATATATCCGCCAGGCACGCCAAACAGGCAAACTTTCTGTTCTGCGACGGGCATGTAAAAACGATTCCCGGGCCGTTTGCGGTACCGGGTTCATCGATACAGTGGCTGTCGCCGAAAATGGTTTCTCCTGGAGATTTTCCGGCTAATTTTGACCGGTATTAATCCGCAAATATTTCAGACAAGACAGACTATAATCGTCTTGTCTGAATAATCTGAATTGAATATACCTGGTTCAGATCTGCGTCATCGCATATTTTTAATTCAAAGACATGTCATATATAAAACAGGAGATTTTATGTGTTTGACAGTTAGATTTTTAGTCTCTTTTGTCGTCATTCTATCCGCCGCTTCCGGATTGGCCGAAGTAATGGATAAAAATTGGGATTTTGAAAAAGGGATTGACGGCTGGCAGGCGAGGGGTTTGCCTAAAGGCATTACAGCGGAAGTTGTCAGCCGGATGGTCAGCAGCAGTACAGACATGCCGCATCGGGGGCGGCAATGTCTCCTGGTCAGGGATGAACTTGACGATGTAAACCCGTATGCGGGACTGGCGGCAGCGCTGGCGGTTGAGCCGGGTAAAAAATATGTGTTCAGAGGCTGGATACGCACCACCGACAAAGATCATCCGCGGGCGGAAGCTGGAATTGAAGCTGAAGGCGGCGGCAAGGTCGCCTGGCTGGCTGTCACCAGAATACCGGTTTCGGAAGAATGGCAGGAGTTTGTCATAATTGCCGACAAGATTCCGCCGGGAACAAAGACCCTGCGCCCGACGGTATTCGTATTTGCCTCGCCTGAACGTTATGATCGCACCCGCAAAGGCTTAATTTATCTGGATGATCTCAGGTTCAGCGAATATACCGTTTCTCAAGTTGACCTGACAAAAGCGGCCAATGCCGGTTATAAAGATGAAACAGCCGGCGACGGTATTGGCGGGTGGACCGACCAGGGCGATAACGATGCCCGCAACCTGAAACCCGGAGCGCTGCCCGGTTCCCCGATTCAGTTCACGCTGATCGATCCGGCAAAGAACAATGGCAAATCAGTAATTTCCATAAGCAATCAGAGCAAGTTTTTCACCACCAGTGCGGATGTTCCGCTGGCGGCTAAATTCGACTGGCTGTATCTGCTGCACACTGCAGCCTGGACCAGTGACAAGGCACTGGCAGGCACTCTGATCTTCAACTATCAGGACGGTACTTCGTCAAAGATCGCCATTACTTGCGGGGCTCTGGTTGGAGACTGGTGGGGCGGCAACGCCGCCAATGCCGCCGTGCTGCCGATGCGGGATGTATGTCCGCAGAAAAATCCAGTTTATTTATTCATCGCTCCCATCCGGAATCCGCAGCCGCTGAAAGAGACGAAATCCATTACGCTTGAAGCCGCCCCCGGCAACGTTGTCTGGCTGGTGCTTGGCATGACTGTCGCATCCGGAGAAAATACGCTGGAAACTTCCATTTCCGCCAAACGGGATTACCGTCAGTGGTTCAATTTTGACATTAACAACCGGAAGTCTCCGAAGAACGCGCTGGTTGACTTGTCCTTGCTGCTGGACGCTCCAGCAGGCAAGCACGGGTTTCTGCAATCTAAAAACGGCCATTTCGTCTTTGCCGACGGCACGCCAGGACGTTTTTTCGGCACTAACATTCATGCGGTCTATACGCTTGATCCGACCGCGGAACAGGCCGAAGCCATTGCTGACACGCTGGCACGTTACGGACTCAACATTGTCCGTTTTCATCTGGCCGAAACCGTGCTGGCGCGAAGCCCCCGGCCATGGATGCGGAAGTGTCTGGATGACCCGAAATTTCTGGACCGTTTTGACTACTTTGTCAAATGTCTCAAAGACAAGGGTATCTACATCCTGCTTGACTCTGTAACCGGACTCTCATCCCGGTATTTAATGCCGGACAGCAAAGTGCCTAACTACGATATGTATCATCCCTGCCACCCATGGGCATATTATGAGAACACGCTTATCCAGGCGGCCAGAGATTACATGAAATTCATGCTGACGCGCCCGAATAAATATACCGGCAGAACACTGCTGGATGAACCGGCCGTGGCAATGGTTATGCTGTTTAACGAGCAGTCCATTTTCTTTGAGCTTGCAGTAGCGCGCAAGAACCATCCTGAATATTATAATAAACTGCTGAACAGTTTGTTCTCTGAATTTCTGCTGAAGAAATATGGCAGCCGTGAAAAACTGGCACAGGCCTGGACCGTTTCCGGCAATTGTGATTTGAAAGCTGATGAAGACCCGGCTAAAGGCAATGTCCGCCCGATGCAGCTGGAGGATTTTTACAGTCCGCCTCCGGATGGAGCCGGCCTTCTCCGGCACAAGGATTCAGTGGAATTTTTAAAAGTGACCCAGGTGAAGTATTATAGCGCCATGCAGAAGTATCTGGTGGAGCTGGGGTGTAAAGTTCCAATCGGCGGCACCAATATTGTTTATGACGTGCCGGAACTGGAAACCCATCTTACCCTGGACTATACCGCGCAAAACGTTTATCACGATGAACCGACCGATGGCAAGACTTACAATATGCACAATCTGCCGCTGGTAAAGGTTGACCTGCTGCGCGGCGAGATGCCGACTTGCGAAGCCCGGATCGCAGCGGTAAAACTCAAGGTGCTGCCGGTAATCAGCACGGAAATGAATGCCATGTGGCCGCACGAATGGCGTTCTTCCTTCATGATTTCAATGGCGGCGATGTCCGCGTTCCAGGACTGGGACGCCACGTTCCATGCGCATTATATGGGCGGATACAGCTACGACTGGAATCTGGCTGATAAAACCAGAATCATCCTGAATGCCACGGTTGAGTTCAATGATCCCGCTACGGTCGGCATATTCCCGGCGGCAACACTGCTTTATCAGCGCCGCGATGTATCCACTGCCAGAAACACCGTGCAGATCGTTTATCAGGGGCAGGATCTTTTACTGCAGCATACCGGATTGAGGACTGCGGTGTTTCCGTTTAATTATCTGCCGTTTGTCTCCAGAGTGGAATCCGCCGTCAATGCCTATTCCGCTCCGGCCGATGTGGTGCTTGCCGGCAGCCGTCCGGATTTCGGCAATACAGCGCCGCTGTATATGCAATACGACCGTTTTTCCAAAACCGCCAAACCCGCCGCGTCACGCGAACTTGACGCCGCCATGAAAAAAGCGGGATTGCTTAAACCGGAATCCGGCATCACCGGTGATTCCGTGGTCAGCGACACCGGCGAACTGACCCGCGACTGGAAAAAAGGACTTATTACAATCAACACTCCGCGTTCGCAGGGCATCACCGGATTTACCGGCGGTGAGTGGATAACGCTTAAAGATGTCGCCATAAAAAGCGGAACTCCGTTTGCCACCATTATGGTCAGCGCTCTGGATAAAAACGCCTTGAACCAGTCCGCCAGAATGCTGCTTACTGCCGTCGGAAGGGCGGAAAATGACAGCGACACAATAGAATACGGCAATACAGTCAAGGAACCGTCCGGATTCGTCCGCGGCGAGAGAATGAAAGTATTCCGCGGCAAAGGCGGCAAGGTCATGACCGAAATCGTCAATGCCGAAATCAAGTTGAAATATTCGAAAGTGAAAGTGACTCCGCTGGCTCCGGATATGACCGCCGCCGGTGCCGCGTATGAAGTCAGCGCAGTCGATGGCGTCACCACTGTCACTATCGGGAATAAATCGCCGTTCAGCATCTGGTATCTGCTGGAAACCGGCAATTAGCGTTGTCTCACTTTCGGCCTGAAAATTTAATTCAGTATTATTCAGAAGTTTAATATGTGAAATTTTAATAATTATTTACAGGAGATAATTATGTGTTTGAAAACTGGATTGTTAGTCTTTTTTACCGCAATTTCAGCTGCAATTTCAGGCTACGCCGGAACGGCTGACAAATATTGGGATTTTGAAAACGGCATGGACGGGTGGAGCGCCTGGGGACTGCCCGCCGGAAAGACGCAGGAAGTCGTCAACCGGATTGCCACCGTCAGAACGGATACACCGCATCAGGGGGCTCAATGCCTCTTGGTCAGGGATGAACTTGAAGACCTGAACCCCTATGTGGTGTTAAGACAACCGCTGGTAATTGCCGGCGGCGGCAAAAAATATGTGTTCAGAGGCTGGATCCGTACCGGCGATAAAGATCATTCCGCGGCGTCAATAACTTTTGAGCTGGAAGCTGACGGCAAATATCTTGGCTGTATGTCAGCCACAAAAATACCGGTTTCAGAGGATTGGCAGGAATTTGTTGTAATTATTGACAAGCTTCCGGCAACCGCCAGAGAGATAAAACTCCGCCCGATGGTGTTTGTGTTTGCTTCGCCGGAAATCAATGACCGCATCCGCAAAGGTACGATTTATCTGGATGATCTCCGATTCAGCGAATACGCCTTCTCGCCGGTTGATTTGGCTAAGGCCGCAAATGCCGGATATAAAGATGAGAAAGCCGCTGACAATCTCGGCGGCTGGACTGATCAGGGCGATAACGATGTCCGTAACTTGAAGCCCGGCACACTGACTCATGCTTCAATTCCGTTCACGCTGCTCGACCCGGCTAAAAACAACGGCAACTCAGTCATCGCGCTGAGCAATCAGGGCAAGTTCTTTGTAAAACAGGCGGATATTCCGTTGACGGCCGGTAAGTTTGACTGGATTTATCTGCTGCACACCGCCGCCTGGGCCGCCGATAAAAGAACGGCCGGCACGCTGACATTTAACTACAATGACGGAACTTCAGAGAAAATCGTCATTACCTGCGGCAGTCAGGTTGGAGACTGGTGGGGCGGTAGCGCCGATAATGCGTTTGCCATGGCGATGCCCAATATCTGTCCGGTGAAAAATCCGGTTTACTTCTTTATCGCGCCGGTCCGGAATCCGCAACCGCTGAAAGATGCTAAGTCCATTAAGCTTGAAGCCGGGGTCGGAGAAGTGATCTGGCTGGTAACAGGCATTACGACCGCTTCCGGCGAAAACACGCTGGAAACCTCTATCGCCGCCAAACGGGATTACCGGCAGTGGTTCAATTTCGATATAAAAAACCGGAAATCGCCCAAGACCGCGCTGGTTGACTTGTCTTCTCTGCTGGATGCCCCGGCAGGCAAACACGGATTTCTTCAGTCTAAAAACGGGCATTTTGTCTTTGCCGACGGAACCCCCGGACGTTTTTTCGGCACCAACATTCATGCGGTTTATACGCTTGATCCGACTGCGGAGCAGGCCGAAGCCATTGCGGATACGCTGGCGCGTTACGGCATCAACATCGTCCGTTTTCATCTGATGGAAAACATATTTACTCAAGGTCAAAAAAAATCGTACAGGAAAGCGCTTGAAGACCCTAAATTTTTTGAACGTTTCGATTATTTTATCGAATGCTTGAAAGCCAGGGGCATTTATATTCTTTTGGATTCCGTCACTGGTTTGTCCGCACGGAGTTTCATGTCCGACAGCAAGGTTCCTTTCAATGATCTTTATTATCCGCATCGCCCCTGGGCGTTTTATGAATCCACCTTTATTGACGCTGCCAGAGAATACATGAAATTACTCCTGACGCGGCCAGGCAAATATACCGGAAAAACGCTGCTGGAGGAACCGGCAGTGGCAATGGTGATGCTGATTAATGAACAGTCTATTTTCTTTGAACCTGGCTCGGTGCGAAACAAGCCGGTGGAATATTATAACCGGCTGCTGAACAATCTGTTCTCTGATTTTCTGCTGAAAAAGTACGGCAGCCGGAGTGCTCTAGCCCAGGCATGGACCGGCGTGTCCGGCCAATGCGACCTGAAGGCTGATGAAGATCCGGCGAAAGGCAACGTCCGGCCAATGCAGCTGGATGATTTCAAAAGTACACCGCCAGACGGCGCGCCCAGACTCCGGCATAAAGATTCGGTGGAATTCTTGAAAATTACTCAAGTGAAATATTATGAATCGATGCGGCAGTATCTGGAGAAACTTGGCTGTAAAGTTCCGATTGGCGGCACTAATATTGTATATGACGTGCCGGAACTGGAAACTCACCTTGCCATGGATTATACATCGCAGAATTTTTATCATGAAATCGGCGAGATTTCCGACAATGGCACGGTCTATAAGTGGAAGAATCTGCCGCTGACCAAGGTTGATCTGCTGAGCAGCGCAAGGCCGACTTGTGAATCAGCTGTAGCTGCGGTCAAACTCAAGGCGCTGCCGGTTACCAGCACGGAACTGGATGATATGTGGCCCAGTGAATGGCGCTCATCGTTCATGGTCTCCATCGCCGCTGTTTCCGCGCTGCAGGACTGGGACGCAATGTTTCAATTCTGCTATATGGGCGGATGGAATTACGACTGGAACATGGCCGATAAAACCAGAATCATTCAGAATTCCACGGTGGAATTCAATGACCCTGCGATCATGGGCGTGTTTCCGGCGTCGGCGCTGCTTTATCACCGCCGCGATGTCTCCCCTGCTAAAAATGTAGTGCAGGTGGTTTATCAGGGACAGGATCACCTGCTGCAATGTTCAGGTTTGAGAGATGCGGTCTTTCCATTCAACTACCTGCCGTTCGTTTCCAGAGTGGAATCATCTATCGGCTCCTTTGCCGCGCCAGCCAGCGTGCTGTTAGCGCCAGTCCGTCCTGATTTCGGGAATACCGGATCTGCGCCGCTGTATATGCAATACGACCGTTTTGCTAAAAAAACCACAAATGCCGCCTCGCGCGAACTTGACGCCGCCATGAAAAAAGCCGGATTACTGAAGCCTGAATATGGTATTCAGGGCGATTCAGTTGTCAGTGACAACGGCGAACTGACCCGCGACTGGAAAAAAGGATTGATTACGATTAACACTTCGCGTTCACAAGGTTTCACCGGATTTGTTGCCAATGAATGGATAAGTCTAAAAGATGTCGCCATCAGGAGCAAAACATCATTCGCCACCATTATCGTCAGTTCTCTGGATAATTCCCCTTTGAGTAAATCATCCAGAATGCTGCTCACTGCCGTCAGCCGGGCTGAAAATGACACCGATAAGATCGAATACGGTAATACGGTCAAGGAAGCATCCGGCACGGTGCGCGGTGAACGGATGAAATTGACCCGCGGCAAAGACGGCAAGGTTATGGTGGAAATCGTCAATGCCGAAATCCGGTTGAAATATCCGAAAGTAAAAGTGACATCGCTGGCACCTGACATGTCCGCTGCCGCCCCTTCGTATGAGGTCAGCGCGGTTGATGGTGTTGCTACAGTTTCTATCGGAGTAAAATCGCCGCCCAGCATCTGGTATCTGCTGGAAACCGGTAACTAATACTGGCACGCTTGGATTGACTGCTATTTCGTGCGGGGAAGGCGGCGGTAGTCGCCGGGGGTGCAGTTGTAGAGCTCGCGGAAACGGTGGTGCAGGTGGCTTTTGTCGGTGAAGCCCCATTTCAGCGCGATTTCGTCAATGCTCAAACTGGTTGCGGTCAGGTCTGACGCCGCGCCGTTCAGGCGGTGGCGCAACATGAAATCGGGGAAGCCGATACCCATTACTTCGCGGAATTTACGGCTGAATAGATTGCGGTTCATTCCTGCGGCGGTGGCGATTCCCTCCACTGTAATAAAATTATTCTGCCGGAATGCCGTTTCCAGTACTCGCGTGATCAGGCTGTAATCTTCATTATCCAGGCGTGGCGTGGCTTCGGGGCCGGTCTGCCAGTTTTTCAGCAGAAGCAGCAGCAGTTCAACGGTCTTATTGGCCAGCCACAAGTTCGTGTATTTATCCGGTCTGGCGGTGACTTCCGCCAGTTTCCGGGCGATGTTCAATACTTCTGCTTTTTGCGATTTATGCACGCGGGGGCGCTCCGCGGGTGTCGCCCGGAAAGGGGCGAAGAGGTCATATTCGCCGCCTGCTTTTGACAGAAATCCGGGCCAGACGACCAGGATCAGCGCACGACATGGGACGTTCAACGGTTTGTAGCCGTGCGGTTCCCAGGGGCCGCACAGCCAGACATCGCCGGCGCGGCATGAGGTTTCCCATTCACGGTAGTATCTGTTCATTCCCCCCTCCAGCAATATGCCTATTTCCAGCGCATAATGCATGTCGAATCCGCTGTCGCTGGGGGACAGATGTTCATTCAAGATGCATCCTACCGGGGAGCTTTCCGAAGCGCCGGTAGCCAGCCGGTTGATTTTTTTGTCGATCAGATAGTCCATGATAAAATCCTTAGAAGGCAGAAATCAAGTTCTAAAATTCGGTCCCGCTTGCGGGTCCCGCGACTGCGGGATCTTAAGAGAGTAAGACAAAACACCACGATTCCTGACTTATGTTTTCCATTTTCCATTTTCCATTTTCCATTTTTACTCCTGCTAATAATATATCGCTCCGCTGGAGCTCGTTTGATCTTTTTATGCTTCAGACTATTAATATTTCGCGCCACTGGCGCTAAAATCTGAAATCCCGGTTATGACGGAGCATAACCCTCCATTAAAACCGGATACATTCCGGCTTTTCTATTCTGTATTATTCTGACTCCTGACTCCTGACTCCTGTTATTTGCATTAATTGCAAAAATACAACTCATAGTATTAACTATACAACACGACTGTATTGATTTAAAGCGTGTTTGCCGTTAAAATGTATATATCGATATACAACATTATTGAAAGGATTACTATGAAGGATAAAATTAAAATCGTATTGATCGGGGCAGGCAGCCGGACATTTGCGTCATGTGTCATTAACGATATCGTATCCAACCCTGACCTGGCGGCAGTCAAGGTGGAAGTTTGGCTGGTGGATATCAATGAGGACAGTGTGAAACGCATGCTGGATTACGCGGAACGCGCGGCGGCCTACCGGAAGTCCAAAGTCCAAATTTTCGCCACAGCAGACCGCCGTCAGGCGCTGCCCGGCGCGGATTTCGTGATCGTGGCGGTCGATATCCGGCGTCACGAATTGTGGGAACAGGATTTCCGGGTTGCGCTGGCATTCGGCTTCCGGCATGTTTTCGGTGAAAACGCCGGGCCGGGCGGGCTGTTCCATGCATTGCGCAATCTGCATATCATCATGCCGATCTGCCATGATATCGAGGCGATCTGTCCGGAAGCCACCGTGTTCAATTTCACCAATCCGGAGGCAATCATCCTGACCGCCATCCTGACGCAGACCAGACTGCGGGCATTCGGGCTCTGCCACGGTTTCTATGCGCTGTGGGAATCGGTCAAGCGGCTGCTGGGACGCGAACCGGAGACTCTGGATATCCGCACCGCCGGAATCAATCACCTGTTCACATTTTACAAGATCAGCGATCCGATCACCGGTGAAGACCTGATACCGGAATTCAAACGTAAAATTGCGGAAAACATTGACAGTTTCGACAACCTGACCAGATTTCTTTTTGAGAAATTCGGGGTGCTGGGTTATCATCATCAAGAACACACCGGGGAGTTCATCAGTTACGCCGACGAGTTTTGTGTGCCGCTGTGGGATTACGGGGTTGAAAGCTGCACTATTCCGCCGCGGCTCAACAGGGAGGTCTCCACCGCTGATATGTATTGGGCCAGATGGAATGGCGGATGCGATGACCTTGCCGCGTTTCTGGAGGACGACAATAAGGGGAAGCGGAAATTTGACGCCTACATTGACGGAACCCGGCCACTGGACGAAATATTCATGAAGCCCAGCGGCGAACTGGCGATACCGATCATCTGCGATATCGCGTTCGACCGCAATATCCGCCGCCCGGCGGTGAACGTGCTGAACACCGGCAGATATATCCCGAATTTGAGCGAGGACGGCTGCATCGAAATCCCGGCGGTATTCAACCGTTCCGGGGCAGTGCCGGACCAGGCACCGCCGCTGCCGGAGGGTTTCGCGGCAATGCTCCG
>CAIMFA010000727.1 GCA_903840185.1 uncultured Lentisphaeria bacterium
CGACAAATGTGCAGACAGTCATGGGAAACTACCGATGGTCAACCGAATCAGTGGCCAGGGACAGGTTGTTCATGGAGTACCTTGGGGTTACCGGCAAATAGTGTACGCTTTATCCGACTTTCAGGATTTTATGAGACAATTGCAAAACTCAAGTTTCGCATAAATTTAGAATTCAGAATCTAGAATTCAGATTCTGCCGCAGCGGTTATACGTCATTTTAGTATATCTTTAGTTCATCCGGAAAATAGCTCATGTCATTCACCTTTTCTTAATAATTAATAGAGCGCATGTAATTATATCAAGAATTAACCGCAAGCGTAATAAACAGAATCTTTTTTATTTATTGATCGTGTTTATATGTACTTATGGAATAATTTGCATAACGCTGTAAATTATGGTTTATCGTTGCAGATATCAATGAGGGTCTGATTATGTATTATGATGAAGAAAATGATTATTTTACCAGAAGAACTACCGGCAGATATACCGATTTGAATATCATAAATTCTTTCAATCTCTTCCTGCTTGCTGTTGCTTTTTTCAAATCCAAGCAGGAGTTTGCCTACCGCAGACATTGTCATCCGGTCTACGAGATCATTATTCCCACGGCGGGAGAATACAAATGCCTGCTGAACGGAAAGGAGTTATCGGTGATGCCCGGGGAATTACTGCTGGTGCAGGAAGGCGACTGGCATCAGGACTTTTTTCATGCCGGAACCGAATTCACCGCTATTTCATTTGCGGTGAATAATCCGGAAAAAACGGATTATTTAAATCCGGCAAACGCGAATGTCAAACAGAAGCTGTTTAAGAATGACATTGCGACAGTTAACCAGAAGACAGCCTTCCTGCGCGATAATGAGTCTGACACCCTGCTAGAACTGTTGGAAACCAAAAACGCCAATCAAAGTGATTCTAGAAATTATTACATTTTGGATGGTGTTTTTCATGCGTTTTTCTGGAAAGTTATCGCATTGTTTCCTGAGGAACAGCTTTCGCAGATATTTGTCAAAGATATGAATAATGAAGCCGCCAAGCACCTGTTGTTGAAGATATTTGAAAAAAATATACATGGTAAACTGGACGTTCCAAGGATTGCCGCAGGCATGGGCATGAGCCGCAGCCAGTTAACCAGTAAATGCAAGGACATCATTGGCGAATCACCGGCCCGGGCCTTTATCAGATACAAATTAAAAAGGGCGAAAACATACCTGAAGGATTCACAATTCTCCATCAAGCAAATCAGCGAAATCATGGGTTTTGAAGACCAGTTCCATTTTTCCAAAACATTCAAGCGCTTTTATGGATGCAGCCCTGCCGAGTACCGGAAAAAGGAATAACCCGTCAACCTTGCGACAGAATGTCAATATTTTGGTCAAATAGACATATTTTTTATTTTTTATACATTCCATTTTTTAAGTATTCAGGTTATTTTATTATCATAAACAAAACAAAGGAGTGTTTCAGTATGAATAAAATACATCAATCCCGTTTTTTTACGCTCATTGAACTTCTCGTTGTGATCGCGATCATTGCTATCCTCGCCTCAATGCTGCTGCCGGCACTGAGTCAGGCGCGGGAAAAGGCCAAATCATCGCTATGTATCAGTAACCAGCGGCAATGCATGCAGGCCGGTACATTATACGCAAATGATTACAGCGGTTTTACGATCATGTGCGATGGCTGGCAGGGCGCCATTGGTCGTACTACTGCATGGCGTTACTGGCCGGATTTACTGATGCAGAACAAATATCTTCCCAATACCTGTACATATACTGATCCATTCGGTAACGGTTCGAACGTAAAAAAGACGAGCGTTTTTATTTGTCCGTCAATGCCGATCCCGTTAACTCATACTTCATCCGGCTCGATGACTTTTACCAATGGAGATGCAAGTACGGCTTTGGGTTATGGTATCAGAGGCACTCTTTCCGGGGCCGCCGGAAAATATTATCCTGGAGAACAGTGGGGTAATGAATATTGTCCGCGACTTGATAAATTGAAATCACTCGGTCCATTTATGGGAGATGCACTCAAGCTGTATTGGGGGCCGGCGACGCTGCCGGGGCCCAGTACCTGGCTGGCGCCATATTCCGGTTTTTCAAACTATGGGAATATTTATATTGCGCACCAGAAAACCGCCAATCTGACATTCCCTGACGGTCATTGTGCAGGAATGAGTTATCAGGAAATTCGCAATCTGAAGATGCCGTCCTGGAATGGCGGGACTCCTGGTAATTGGGATGCGGTCATTCCCCGTATACATTGATGATATGAACAGAAAAGGGATATGTAATCTGATGTTCACCTGGAATTTATCGTTCTGCGAGTTTTTTATCTAAGGAGCTGTCAAGAAATAAACTTGACAAATCTCGCGAAATATCCCGAATAGATTTTGGGAATTGCCGGTACGGCGCATACCTGAATGGATGTAACGAACCGGCAAACACAAAGGCATTCGGGAGAAGCGCAAAGATGTAAGAGTTATTTCTTTACGACTCCCAGGCACTGATAAGTAGTGTAATAGTTTTTATTTAACGAAGGTATTTATTAATGATTATAAGACGTAGAGTTTTTTTCCATCTGGCGATATTGTTATTTGCAACCTGCAATCTGTATGGACAGGGTCTTTTTCTTATTGATAAAG
>CAIMFA010000728.1 GCA_903840185.1 uncultured Lentisphaeria bacterium
ATGAAGAGCCGTGAAGGCACTGTGGTTGACGCCGACGATCTTTTCAGTGAAATGGTCGAACTCGCCAAAGAAGCCGCCCGCGAAAGATGCGGCGGCGAGGTTTCCGAAGAAGACATTGCCGCCCGCTCCGAAATCATCGGCATGGGCGCGCTGAAATTCATGCTTTTGAAATTCAATCCTAAAACAACGATGACCTTTGATCCTCAGGCATCGGTAAAATTTGAGGGCGATACCGGCCCCTACGTCCAGTACGCCTGCGCCCGCATCAATTCAATCGAACGCAAAAGCATTGAGCGCGGCATCAAATGCGACGACAATCCGGACTGGTCACTGCTGACTAAGGAAGAGGAGAAATCTCTCTCCATTACCGCATATTTCTACCCGCAGGCACTGCTTGAAGCTTCGGAAAAGAAAGACAATTCGGTGCTGGTGGAATATCTGCTTGATCTGGCGAAAGCCTTCAACCGTTTCTATCGCGAATGTCCCGTCCTGGCCGCGGATGATGAAAATCTGCGCAAATCGCGTCTGGCGTTATGCGCCGGAATCAGAGCTATCCTGGCCGATGGACTCAACACCCTGACCATCGGCGTTCCCGAAGCAATGTAAGAATTCAGTGGGGGCCGCAATGGTAACAATGGAATATATCGCCAGGAAGACCGGGCTTTCACGCTATACTGTTTCCATGGCTTTGGACGGGAATCCGCGGGTTCGCGAAGAAACCCGTCAACGGATTCTTGCCGCCTGTGAAAAATACGGTTATATTCCCAACCGCAACGCCGTGGGACTGGTTAAGGGCAGAACTAACCTGATCGGCGTGGTGGTGCCGTATCTTACTGACGACTTCTACAGCGAATTTATTGAATTCCTCGACCGCACCGCATTGAAATTCGACTATCAGATGGTGTACCGCTCCTCCTATAATGATAATATTGTGGAAACTGAAATCATTAAGAATTTCCTGTCATTGAAAGTCTGCGCAATGATTATCGTACCGGTAGTGACCAATCCCGACCGGCGCATCCACGAACTGGCGGAAAAAAATATTCCGGTTGTATATTTTGACCGGCAGTGGAGTGAAGACAGCTATCATGTCATCAATGATAATCACCGCGGCGTTCTGCAGATGACGGAAGCGCTTATCGGTTGCGGACGAAATCCTGCATATCTGGGAAGTTTTTATCAGGGCAGCAATATCACCGCCATGGAGCGTGAGCAGGGATACTGCGACGCCATGCGGCGGCATAGTCTGATGCCGAGGCTGATAGATTGTTCGCACAGCCGGGAAAAACAGGACAATGAGCAGTTCGGCTATGAAAACATGCGCAGTGTAATTGCCGGCGGCGCTGTTCCGGACGCATTGGTATGTGTCACTGACGCTGTCGCCCTGGGGGCTATGCGGGCGTTGAATGAGGCTGGTATCATGCCGGGGAAAAAAGTTCTGGTTGCCGGACACGACAATTTGCGGTTCAGCGCGTTCCTGAGCCCGGCACTGTCCACTGTCCGCCAGCGCAAGGATTTATTCGCGCTGACTTGCATTGAGATCATTGACGCCTGCCTGCATGGCAATCCGCCCGCACAGAAAAAATATATGTTTGAACCGGAAATCATCCGCCGCGAATCAGCCTGACGCAGGACACACAGACTATACTCTGCGCGGTTGAAAATTCAACTGCAAGACATTCACCGCAAGGCGGTTGCGATCTTTCGAGTTTGGATTCGCACTCTTCGAGGCCTTCGATATCCCGGTATCGATAGCCTCTCAGAATACGAACCAATTCTCAAAATCTTCGCAATCTATAGTTAAATTTTCAGCCGTGCAGAGTATAACTTCAAAACGATACTCCGGAATTATTTCCATCCTTTTTTTTAATAGCATATTGAGTTTTTTATGGATGGCATGTATAATCATGATTGTACGTGTAATCAAAATTAGATTGAGGTGCTATATGGCGGTAACCATCAAAGAAATTGCCAGGCTTGCGGGAGTGACGCATCCTGTTGTTTCCGCGGTACTGAACGGCACCACCGCCAGCCGTGTATCTCCGGAGAAACGGCAGAAGATTCAGGAAATAGTGAAGGAACTTAATTACCGGCCTAATTTTGCTGCGAAATCACTGGTTAGACAACGTACGCGTATGCTTGGTTTTATCTGCGGCGGTATTGATACTCCGTATTTTGCCGAACTCACCGAAGCACTGTTGACGGAGGCAGAAAGCCGCGGTTACCGGCTAATGTCATTAATGACAGACTGGAGTCACGAAAAGGAGCTGGAACGGCTGAATCTGCTGATGGATTCTTCGGTTGACGGCATTATCATGTACGGCGATGCACTGACTCCGGAAACGGTTGAATATCAAAAAATGAAAGAGGACAAGTTTCCGCTGGTATTGTTGGAGAACTATGTTGCAGATTTTACCGGGATAAAATTTGATATGCATCCCGGTATGGAAAGACTGTTTGAACTGCTGCTGGAAACCGGGCACCGCCGTATTGTGACCGCCCACATTCCTGACCCCACCGGCAAAGCAGACGCTTACCGGCATTGCTGTCTTAAATATGGCGTTGAATTGCTGGAATATATTTATCCGCATGACCCCGCAAATAACTGGCACCGGATTGTCGAATGTGCTCACCGGATTGCCGACAGCAAGGTGCGGCCTGACGCTCTGGTGGTGTTCAGCGATTTTGACGCGTTAATTATGATCAGCATTCTGTGCAGGCGGGGCATCCGGATTCCGGAGGATATGTCGGTGACCGGCATCGACGGTGCCAATGTCGCCGCGTTTTACAACCCGCCGCTGACCACTATTCTTAAAGACCGGAAAATGATGGCCGGAATGGCAATTGATGAGTTGCTGGCACAGATAAATAAGCCGGCAGAAAGTCAACCGCGCCAATTGAAAATATCAACCAGCCTGATCGAACGCGACAGCGTAAAAGACCGGCGCGGCAAAATATGAACGTTACTATAAAATTTAAAGTCTAATAAACAGTATGGATGGATTTTATGTTACTGAGAAAACGATTTTATCCGGCTTTTTTAATCTTAATTGCGCTGAGTCATCTGGCTGCCGCTCAGAATCCGTTGCGGATTGTGCTTACTGTCGATGAACGGCAGATCGTGAAGCCTTACGATCCTGGAATCCTGGGGTTCAACTTCGACTGGACCGGCCAGCAGACAGCCGTCAGGAATGGAGAATTGCGTCCCGACCTGCTTGAACTGCTGCGCGGTTTTCCGATTAACCTTTCCCGCGTTGCAGGCACGAACTCTCAATATCTATCCTGGAAAAAGGCCATCGGTCCGCTTGCCGGCCGGCCTCCGCAGAAACTTGAAAAATGGTGCGGTCCGTTCGTTGCCGGTTATGGCCCGGTCGAGTGGATAAAACAGGTACGGGCCATCGATCCGAAGGCTAAACTTGTCTGGTGCGTCAATCTCATGGAAGACCCTCAGGAGGCCGCTGATCTGGCCGAGTTCCTTACCGGCGATCCGCGCAATCACAAAGGCGGCGGTGAAAACTGGGCGGCCAGACGGGTGGCCCTCGGTATTGAACAACCTGTTTCCATCTATGCCTGGGAACTGGGCAATGAGTCGGATGGAACTGATGCTTATGTAAATTATCCTACCATCCAGTCATATATCGACCGCTGCCGGAAAGTGATGGCGGCGATAAAGCGAGTGGACCCCGGGGCGCGTTTCGCCGCCCAGGCTTCGACCATGAACCATCAGAAAGATTACAAAGAGAAATACGGCGGCGACTGGAAAATATGGCACCAGACCGTGTTGAAGGAACTGGGTTCTGAAATCGACTTTCTGGTTTATCATCCTTATTTCGGCAACAGGCATTTTACGGGAACTCAACCCGACAATAGTTTTTTCACCGTCCGGCAGAAAATTATGGAAAATGATATTCAGGCAATCACCGGCAGCAATCGTATCCGCTTCCTGATAACCGAATGGGGTTTCTGGCCGGAAAAAGCCCCGGGGCAGACCAGATGGGAACAATCCTGGTACACCACTCATGCCCTTGTCGGCTGTCTTTCATCCGCTGACTGGATCAACCGCATGCTTGCAAGCCGGTATGTCGCCGCCGCCGCCATGCACTCGCTTTCCAGCGGGCCATGGGGAATATATTACAATTCGCAGCGGGATGATACCGGCAAAAGCCAGCCGTCCGAGCTCTATCTCACCGGACAGGCCGACCTTTTCCGGCTTATAAATAAATGTTTTGAGCAAGGTAAAGATGTTGTTGCGGCAAAGGCTTCCGGCGACCAGACAAACCTTGAAAAGCCGAAGTCCTCTTTTTCCGCCGGAGCTGTAACTGCGCCGGCAGGCTTGAGATTACTGCTGGTCAACCAGGAGAACTTTCCCCGAAAAGTGGAGTTTGCGGCACAATCGCGATATACTCTTTCCTCATGGCAATGCCTCGCCGGCAATTCTCTGGAAGCTCGCAACGATTCCAGACGCAGGGAAATTCAGACGACGACTAATCCCGGCAGGCCCGGCGAGTTTAAAGACTTTGAGATGCCCGCCAGGTCGGTGGCCGCACTTTGGTTGACGCGCTTATGAACCGGCAGAGTCATTGGATATGACATATGGAAAGAAAATTTTTTAGAGTTAAATATTCCAAGTATAATTATACTCTGCGCGGTTGAAAATTAAACTTTAGATGAATAGGATTGTGGATTGGATTTTTTCGGTCCGACTGACGGGCGATATAAATATCGCCGGAAGGAGGAACGGAAAAATACAGCCGCAAGACATTCACCGCAAGGCGGTTGCGATCTTTTGAGTTTGGATTCGCACTCTTCGAGGCCTTCGATACCCCGGTATCGGCAGCCTCTCAGAATACGAACCAATTCTCAAAATCTTCGCAATCTATAGTTTAATTTTCAGCCGTGCAGAGTATAAATCCGGAATACTTGTACAGTATTCCGGATTTTGATGAACTTATATATCCGCGATTATTCGGCGTAGCCGTTTGGATGCTTCTGCATCCACTTCCATACGGATTCGATAATTGTATTGGCGTTTTCGAACTGGGGTTTCCAGCCGAGAACTTCTTTGGCGCGGTCGGAACAGGCGATCAGCGTGGCCGGGTCGCCGGCGCGGCGCAGCGCGACTTCCGCCGGAATTGCATGGCCGGTGACTTCTCTGGCCGCCTGAATGATTTCGTTGACGGTAAGGCCGTTGCCGGTGCCGAGATTGTAATGGCCGCTTTCGGGAGCGGTGAGCGCCAGCATGTGCGCCTGGGCAAGGTCGAGAATATGAATGTAGTCGCGGACGCAGGTGCCGTCTTTGGTTTCATAGTCATTGCCGTAAACCATGATCTTGTCGCGCTTGCCCTGGGCCACCTGGAGCACCAGCGGAATCAGGTGTGTCTCCGGCTTGTGGTCTTCGCCGAAATTGGCGGTGGCGCCGGCGGCGTTAAAGTAACGCAGTGCCGCATATTTGACCCCGTGGATTTCGTTGTACCAGCGCAGGACTTTTTCAAAACAGAGTTTGGATTCGCCGTAGGGATTGATCGGAACTTGCGCGGAGGTTTCGCGAATCGGGTTTTCATCCGGCTGTCCGAAAGTCGCGGCGGTGCTGGAGAAAACAATCATTTTGACGCCGCCTTCAACCGCGGCGTCGGCCAGATTGATGCCGTTGGCCAGATTGTTGCGGAAATATTTGCCGGGATCCTTCATGGATTCGCCGACCAGCGAAAACGCGGCGAAATGCATGATGGCGTCGAATTTCTCCTGACGGCACAGCTTGATGATCAGATCGCGGTTGGCCAGATCGCCTTTGACGAAATCGGCGCGGGGATCCACCGCTTCTTCGTGTCCGGTCACAAGCGAGTCGAATACCACAACCTCATGTTCGTGGTCAAGTAAATATTCGGTACAGGCACTGCCGATATAACCGGCGCCGCCACAGACGAGTACTTTCATCTATAATTCCCTTTGCTAGATAATGCTTTTTCATACAATATTTATGATATAACCTTAAAGATATTGTTCTGACCGGACAAATCAACCGGCATAAGGTTAAAAGTTTGTAAAAAAAGGCAAATAATAAATTAATAATTTTTTTGACAAAGTTTCCGGATTTCTTCATTTGAATACACTCCACGGCTTTACTTGTG
>CAIMFA010000729.1 GCA_903840185.1 uncultured Lentisphaeria bacterium
GGAAGCCACATCCCATGCAGCTTTGCGGAGAGTATTTTAATTCCAAATCATTTTCAAGTCACATTAAAGAAACTCTAGATATTGCAAAAGATAACTTTGTCGAGCTTGTTTTTCGCGACACTTGCACCTTGAACGGAACCATGAAGGATCGTGTCAGAGAAGCTTGCGGAATCGTCCGGAAGTTAATAGGCAGATAATGCCAATAAACGAAAACTAAAAAAATGCAGGATGCACAAATGCCAGAACTTTCAAAAGATACTAATGAGAAAATGCTCCTTAATGGAGTATGGGATGTCAGAGACTTTGGAACGGTCGGCGACGGCAGGCATAAAGACACACAAGCTATCCAATCCACAATCAACGCATGCAGCGCCAGCGGCGGTGGAGTAGTACGAATCGCTTCTGGTACATATCTCTCCGGCACTCTGTATCTTGCCGACAACATAGAACTTCGTATAGAGTGTGGCGCAATGATTATTGCCAGTCCTGAACGTTGCGATTACAACGCCGATGACAAGTATCCTGAAAATACGGCTTTCGCCAAAGAGCATGTGTCCGGCGCACATCTTATTGTCGCTTATAAGACAATCAACACCTCCATCACGGGGCATGGCACTATCGACGGCAACTCAAAGGTATTCGTAGACATCTGCTCAGAAGATGCTACGCATTCCTATAGATGGAAGGAGAGTAGCTTCATCCAGCGCGGCTGGCGTCCCGGTCAAATGATTTTTTTCTGTAAGTGCCGTAATGTAACGGTGCGTGATGTTACGCTCTTGAACGCACCATACTGGACCCTCTTTTTCTTCGGTTGCGAGACAGTCAAAGCCTCCGCGCTGACCATCACAAATCCGGCGATGACTCGTGAAGGAGACGGCATTGACATTGACTGCTGCCGCGGAGCTGTCGTCAGCGACTGTATTATCCGCACGGGGGACGACTGTATTACCCTGCGCGGAAATTGCGGACTGCTTGGCGAAGATAAGCCGTGTGAGGATGTAGTCGTCACGAACTGCGTTCTCAGCACCCCGTGCAATGCGTTCCGCATCGGAGTGGGTGACGGAATTGTGCGAAACTGCGTGATAAGCAACATCGTCATTGACGAGGCGCGGACAGGGATCAATATCGTATGCAACTACATGGGGCTTTTTCCACACGGCGTACGCATAGAAAACATTTCCATCAGTAATGTCGTGATGAATGTGGTCATGCCCGCCAATATAGATTGCGGCGAGGGAACTGACGCCCCCGCCGGCCTCCATGACATCATCTTGTCTGACTTTCGTGTTACTGCTGACGCCGGATTCTTCATCGGAGGATCACCCGATCTTCCAGCTACGGGAATCAGGCTGCGCAACTGGGATATGACCTTGAGGGGCGGAGCTGACAATGACGAGTTCATACGGACCGGTGTGCCGCTCCCATACCCGGTGGGCGGGAATATCGGCGTTGGCGACAGGCCGGCTCTTCCTTGCGCCGTATTTGCCGCATACGCCGATGATCTGATTATTGAAAATATGATTTTGCGCTGGGGTGAACTCAGAAAAGCCTGGTGCTACGGATTATCTTTCAGACACGTCAAAGGCTTGAAGATTGAAGGCGGATCCATCCGTCAGCCTTTGCCAGGAATTGGTGCGGCAATTCACGTCCAGCAGTGCGACGATGTGTGTGTCCGTGGAGTCAGAGCCGCACGCGGGACAGCCACTTTCTTCCTGGCCGAAGATATGCCGCAGGGAGCTAAAATTTGCTGCGTTGGCAATGATCTGCGTGAAGCCGTAACAGCTTTTGATCCGCAACTCATTCCATTGCTCATAGACAAAATGGGCAATTTGACCAGCAGTAAATAACATAAAGAGAAAAGCATTTGTACTGAAGACAAGTTAAAAAAACGCAATCAATAAGGAAAGTAAAAATGAAAAGAATCAATGTGTTGATCGTTATGGCTGTTCTTGGCGTCGGAAGTATGGCATTTGGAGAAGATAAAATTTTGTTCGACGGAAGTCAGGCCGCGTCCAGCGCGGAAGTTAAAGCTGATCCCGAAAACGCCGAGCATAAAGCGTTGTTCTGGTTTGGCGCCAACAAAGGCAGTGGGCTTACCGCGGTTCCGGCGGATAAGGATTGGTCTGCATATACTGCATTCAGCTTTAAAATGTACGCAAATGAGTCTGACGGCCATGAAATAATGATTGTCTGCGAGTCAAATCCTGAAGGTTCGCAAGGCAATTATTATTTTAAGAAAATCAAGATTGACTGGAAAGGCTGGAAAACTATAACTATTCCGTTCACGGAATTCAAAGTATCCAGGAACGTGATTGGCTGGAATTGCATTTATCGCTTTTCTATATGCACTAAAGGCTGGGGGTGTGAGCCGAATCCTAATGCGGAATATTACATTGACGACATAACGCTCGTTAGCAGCGCGGAAAAAGCAAAATAGAAAACGAATTGTTTTTCAAAGGAATATTATGAATCAGAATTATTACAAAGCCGGAACGGCAATTCTCCTGTCTGTTGTTATCTTTTCTATGTTCGCAGCTTCCGGCATTTCAGGGGCGGAGATGGCAAAGGGTACACCGGCTTCGCCGGGTGCAATTGTCCTTGCAAAAGGCGGCGTCACTGAGTACGTCATTGTAGAAAGCGGGAATCAGATACCGGCAGAGCGGACGGCAGTCACCGATTTGGCAAAATATCTGAAAAAAGTCACCGGCGCTGAGTTCAAAATAGTCGAAGAAAAATCTGGCGTAAGGCTGGACAAAGGCATCTATGTGGGATGGACTGATTTCGCCAAAAGCCATGGTCTTGTCGCGTCCGGTTTCGCACCGGAGGAGTGGTCGGTCTCCACGATTGGTGATAACATTGTGATAACCGGCGGCAGGCCGCGTGGAACCATAAACGGCGCATATGAATTTTTGGAGGAGTCCATTGGCGTCCACATTCTTGATCCGCTGACAGAAGTTATTCCGTCCAGCGCCAATTTGATGATAAATGCGCCGAAACTCTCAGGGCAACCTGCTTTTCTTCTTCATGAGATATACGATCCCTATGATTTTGCCCCGGAAAATCGCGAATTCTCCAATTATTTCAACCAGTTCAACAAGAACGAGACGGGGTATCGTCCCCAGTATGGCACATCGCCCAAACTGGGTTCTCCCGGCGGTTGCCACACCTTCGGGCTTTATATCAATCCCAAGGAGTACGGAACTGCGCACCCGGAATACTTTTCCATGAACGAGAAAGGAAAGCGGATTACAGACTCCAAGGGTACAACCAGTTTATGGTTCGAACTTTGCCTGTCCAATCCGGATGTCAGGAAAATCATCATCGAAAAACTACGCGGCTATATTGAGGCTGACCGCAAGACGGCTAAGAGCATGAACCTTCGTCCGCCATTCATATATTGCATAGATCAGAACGACTGCATTGAACACGAATGCCTCTGTCCGAACTGTAAAGCCATCATTGACCGGGAGGGCGGCGCTGAAAGTGGATTGATGATTGACTTTATCAACGAGATCGCGGATAATATAAAGAAGGATTATCCCGATATCCTGATTCAGACCTTTGCCTACAACCATACGCTGAAAGTGCCGAAGACGATCAA
>CAIMFA010000730.1 GCA_903840185.1 uncultured Lentisphaeria bacterium
CAGTCTTCATCCGGGAGAGAGTGCATGTCTTTTTCGATGACCGCTTCTACTTTTGCATTCATTAACGCAATTTTAGCGGAAGTCATGCTATAAAAACTGACGCCGATGCTGTACATCAAATCCTGCTTTAGGTATATAGACATCGGCGGACGTCCCCTCTCGCTGATTAAGGCGGTGCTTTCCTCGACCAGATCGGACTCAATCATTTTATCAACAAAATTGCTTACAGTCTTTTTGGTTATATCCAGACGCTGTCCGATTTCCCGCCGACTAAGGCCGTTGTTTATCCAGATGTTCTGTAATATCGCAAACTGGCGTTTATTTTTCCGTATCCAGTCTTTATTTTTTAACAAACCTAAAGAACTCATAGTAATTCTCCGGTACATTATTTTTTATAATGATGATTATAGTCTGCATAAATCATATTGTCAAGATGTTTTGGTGTAAAAATACAATATAATTAAAAAAGCGATGATTAAAATTGCGTAATTAGGTATAAAACTACCACTAAATATCGATTTAAAAATTGCTTTAAGCAGTAATTGTAGGTATTATTAATAATAAACATCTTTCGCAGGACTGTATGGTTGGAATATCTGAATTGTTAATTGGCCGGGGTGTAACTTTTATTATTCTTCCAGGCGCAGTGATTGCAGGTTGGACAATTGCCGGCGGCGATTTCGCCGCGGAATTTTTCGGAAATATCATTGTTGAAAATGTCGATCAAATCATTGTTACGGACATTGCCGGCTTTAAAATCATAAAAATCAGTGCAGTACAGAACGTCGCCGTTGTATGCGACGTGCAGGCGGCGGAACGGCGCCAGGCAGAACGGTGATGCGGCGGCATTCCCATGCGGCAGATACACTACTTCTGTCGAAAATTTCCGTTCATCGATTTCGTGCTGCAATATTTTAGCATTTTTCTCAAGTTTGCTCAGATAATCAGCGGTATCATCTTTCGCCCAGGAGTCGATTGCGGGAGCATCCATATTAAAAGTTGTCTTCATCCAGTTTTTGTACGCCGCGCATTCCGCGGAAGAGAGATAAATCAGTTTGTGCAGGATTATTTTATCCGGCCCCAGCTTTTCCAGTGTATATGGAATTTCCGGCATGATGTCAACGTTGTCCGGGGAGATTACCGTCATAAAGATTATTTTTGCAGTTCCGCCATGCAGCAGTTTTACGTTGGCGGCGACTTTGTCGAACACACTCTGTCCGCGAATCCGGTCATGGATTTCCCGGGGGCCGTCAATTGAAATATGAACATGTTTAAAATTATACTTGATCAAGTCGGCGAAACGGTCAAGCAATACCCCGTTAGTAATCAGTTTCAACTGGAATTCATTGGCTCGCAGATTTTCAACAATGGCTCTGAATTCCGGATATACCAGCGGTTCGCCGCCCCAGAGCGTGATTTCCGGTGAAATCCCGGATGCTTTGCGGTATTCGATCAACCGGTCAATGACGCGGCACCATTCTACAAACCGCATGTCTGCATCGGCGCCGCCGGAGAAAAATCCTTTCCTGCCCCACTGTCCGCAGAAATAGCAGCGCAAGTTGCATTTCCGCGTCAGTTGCAGGTGAACCATTTCGAGTTTTTTCTCCGGCAGTACCATGTTGTTATTCTCCGAAATATGCAGATGCCATGAGTTTGGTTTCTATCGCCCGGATCTGGCTGTCCATGAGTTCCGGCGAATACAATGCCCGCTGACTGGCAATGCCGCTGCGCTGCATGGCGCGGCGGATCGCTTCGTTGGCGGCATACATGTCATCCAGGGATTCCCGGACATTGAATCTGCCCGGCGAGGTCGGGGCAGGGGGCCAGCGGGAGTCGGAAACGTAAGCACTGGTCACCGCTTTAAACGCCGCGTCCAGATCGCCGTCCAGCGACCCAAGCTGCTGCTTCAGCCTGGTGGCGACGTCTTTGATACCGGTAAAGATGGAAAAACATACCGGGTCCATGATTCTGGAATAATCTGTATTAGTCCAGGCTTTGGCGGTGCCGCCATGCCATGCCGCGCCGTTTTCAATACAGTTAATATAGTCATTGGTAAACACATTGGTCGAAGCCGCGATCAACTCGGACGGGGTGCTGAATTCATAGCCGCATTCCGCCGCCATGTCCAGC
>CAIMFA010000731.1 GCA_903840185.1 uncultured Lentisphaeria bacterium
CATTGATATTGAGAAAACAAAAAACATCAATAATTTGTTTTGTCCTCGTGGGCTTTAATCTCTTGATGTTAAGTATGAGGACATAAATAAAGAGGAGAACGCTTAAATGCTTACAGTCATGCTGGATAAAGTTGCGCAACTTTGTCGCCACCCTAAGTTTGAAGATATTCATCTGAGTATCGGCAGAGTCGCAACTCTTGAAGAAGTCAAAAATATTGAGTCAGAAATCGGGATTGAATTCCCGCAGCGGCTAAAGACGCTGTTCATGGAGACTGCACTCGCTGTGGAGTTTGAGTGGCACCTGAATGACGAACATCCTGTTAAGATTACAGGGCAAGATATTTATTGGGGAGGAGGACGGTTATGGAGTCTATTAAAGGCAGGAGAATTACTCAATAACCACAAAATGTGGGCCACCGATGAGCGTCCGTTCTGGCACGGCAAGTTTCCGGTTATGCAATTTGCCAATGCCGACATGCTTGCATTGGACACAAACTCTGAAGAAGAGCGTCTGGCATACCTAAATCACAATGACGATGCTGAAGAAACGAATTCCTTTATGTTCGATTGTTCGCTGGATGAGTTCTTGCATGACTGGTTAACGCTTGGATGTCCTGGTCCCGAAGCTTGGATTCTGGAGCTTTTTTCCGCCTCTGATACACGTCGTCTTAATTTGGGCGGAGAAAATGCCAAAGAGTGGCTTGCCACTTTTAAAATAGATTTATAAACACGCGTTTATTTCATCTGTTGCCTTTCAGCCATCTGGAGAATGCCGCGGGACTGGAGAAACCTAGTTTTTCGGAGATTTGCTTCTTATTTTTGCCTGCTGCCGAAAGCTCCCGGAATTTTTCCTGGCGGCATGAATTGATAAATACCAGAACCGGACTGCCGGTAACTTCTTTGAACACTTTGGCAAAATGAAACCGGCTGTAGCCTGCAATATATGCCAATCTGTCAATATCAAGATGCCTGCCGCCGGTCTCCCGGATGTGCTCGACAATCGCGTTAATTACCGTCTGATGATGCAGTTCAGTAGGTTTTCCCTCCATGCCTAGCGACTTATTGTAACCGGCCTTGCATAATTCCAGCACTAGTCCGGCAAAGGCATTTTTGACTAATAAACTTAGGAATGCTTTATCCAGCCGGTCATCAGCCGCCAGTTCATCCCAGGCATTGATAAACGCCAGACCCGCATGGTTGTAGCCGCTGAAAGTATAGTTGAACTCATTATTGCCCGGCACTTTGCGGATTGTTCTGCCCGATGGCGTGCCGGTAAAAATGGTCTTATTGACAATCCTGAACCACAGATGTTTTATGCTGCCGCCGGAAGGCGGATAATATAAATCATGTTTTTCATTCGCGTCCAGCAGGAATATGGTTCCCGGACGGCTTTGATAAGTGACTCCGTCAAGCGTGAAACAGCTTGTGCCGGACAATACCATCATCACCTCGCGGTGCTGATGAACATCGCTGTTTTGGGTAAGCCATTCCAGGTATTCATTATCCGGTTTTGCCGGCGGCAGTTCTGAGTTAACGGAAGACACCAGATGCCATTTTGAGCATGACAAAAGCACTGACAGATCTTCTTCATTGAAAAAGGCGTTTTTCATGTCCATTCCTTAATTATAGCAAGAAGTGTTAAGTTTTAGCACTAAATAATAATTGACGGGATTGATAATTACAAGTATTATTTAGTTAAGAATTAAAATTTATCAGTCATCACGTTTTAACAATTTGCAACAAAGGATGGAAATCATGTACGAAATGTGCAAAGCTGAAATCGATGCGGTTATTAAAGTATTAAAAAGCAAACAATTCATGCGCTATCGCGGCGGCGAAGGCGGTTTTACCGAAACTTTTGAACGCGAACTGTGCGCTAAATTCAATATTTCCCATGCGCTGACGGTCAACAGCGGCACCAGCGCTTTAATCTGCGCTCTGGCGGCAATGGGCGTCGGGCCCGGCGATGAAGTCATCGTTCCGGCGTACACCTGGGTCGCCAGCGCCCTGGCCCCGCTGGCTGTCGGCGCAGTTCCGGTGATGGCCGATATCAATGAGACCATGACCATTGATCCGGCGGATATCGAACGCAAAATCACCAAATACACCAAAGCGATTATTCCTGTGCACATGACCAATCTGGCCTGTGATATGAACGCCATCATGAAAATAGCGAAAAAGCATAAACTGCTGGTATGCGAAGACGCCTGCCAGGCGGCCGGAGTCTCATACAAAGGCAAGCGGCTGGGCACAATCGGTCACACCGGGGCTTACAGCTTCAACCAGTATAAAAACATCACCTGCGGCGAAGGCGGCGCGGTTGTCACCAATGATGACCGCACTTACGAACGGTCGCTGATGTATCACGACGCCGGAGCTTTCACCCGCAATTACGCGTCTTCTGTAAAAGAACCGTTTTTCCCCGGCGTTAATTACCGTGTATCGGAAATTCAGGGTGCGATCCTGGGCGAACAGTTGAAACGGCTGGACGGCATTCTCGCCAAACTCCAGGAACGGCGGAAAATCATGGTTGATATTTTTGCCGGAACGGATAAATTCAAAGTAGTGGAACATAATGACGAGGCCAATGCAGTCGGACTGGATATAATATTCGACAGCCCCAAAAAGGCGCTGACATTTAAAGAAAAACATAAAATCGGTTTGCTGATTGAATCGGGAAGACATGTCTACACCAACTGGGAACCGCTGCTGGAACAGCGTTCATTTCATCCTAAGATGAATCCGTTCAACTGGACGCAGCGGAAAATTGTTTACACGCAGGACATGTGCAAAGATACGCTGGCACTCCTTTCCCGTGCTATGAACATCGGCATTCCCTACGGCATGAATAAAAACGACGTTAAAGCTTACGCGAAAAAACTGATTGCATAACATGTTGAATAAGCGGAATATCACAATTGTCGGCTTCGGCGACTCCATTACGGAGGCGGTCATCGGTGTGCCGGATGCAAATAGCAGATGGCTCAATATTCTGAGGGAAAAACTCTCAGCGGAATTTAAGCAGTATGAGTTTACAGTTATTAATTCCGGTATCGGCGGAAATTCCGCGCGGGAAGCGATGGCACGCTTTGAAAAAGACGTCGCGGCAAAGCAGCCGGATTTTGTAATATTGGAATTCGGCGGCAACAATGAAGATCTCGCCAACCCTGACCGGATAGTTCCGCTGGAAGAATTTAAAACTCTTTTGAACCAGTACAGACAGGGGCTGCCGGCCGGAACTAAAACAATAATTGTGACATTTCCGCCAGTGCTGGATGATTTACATGCCTACGGGAAAAATCCGGCCTTTATTGCGCATTATCAGCAAACCGGCGGGATTGACAAATCGGTGGAGCCTTACCGGGAGATAACCCGTGAATTCGCAAGAAAGAATGGCTTCCCGGTTTATGATCTGCACCGCAGCCTGCTGACGCTTGGAGCGCTCAGCGGCAGAATGACTTATACGATGAGTGACGGCATTCACCTGACCGGGCACGGCAATGAGATTCTTGCGCAAGGCGTATTTAAAATTTTAAAAGATATGTTACTCCAACTCGAGGGTTAAAAAATGTCATCAATGAATAATGAATTAAAAGCCGGTTTCGGGCGGACTGATGTCACTCCGGAATTAGGGGTGCGGCTCGGAGGATACGGGGTTAAAGAACGGCCGGCGGAGGAAATCATCGACCGGCTGAATTCGACCGCGATGGTGCTGGAACAATACGGATTGACAGTTGCGGTAATCAACCTTGACTGGATATGTATTGAGGAAGAAGTCGTTGAACGCATCCGGTTCGGCGTCAATCAGCGCACCGGAATCCCGGAGAAGAATGTTTCCGTATGCACTACTCACAGCCATTCGGTGCCGAATACGCTCAATTTCTGGGGCTGGGGAGAACAGGAAAATACTTATATCGACGCTGTCCTGCCGGAAATAATCCGTTCGGTCGAACTGGCAAAAGCAAATCTAATTGAAGTAAAAGCCGGGTTCGCCGTCACTGAAAGTCTGACCGGGGTCAACCGGCGCGGCACCACGGAAAACGGCTCTGTCAGTTTTTGCGCTGATCCAAACGGCTTTTTTGATCCGACTATGACGGTGGTGCATTTCAAATCCGAATCCGGCGATGCCGGCATTCTGGTGCACTACGGAGCGCACGGCACTGCGATGGGCTGCAACCGTCAGGTGTCGCGCGACTGGTGCGGCGTGATGAAAGACCGCATCGAATCGCAGTTTAAGGCTCCGGTACTTTTTTTAAACGGTGCCATCGGCGACGTTGGCCCCCGCACTAATCATCGCAGCGGCGGCGGACTTTCAGCAGGCGTCGGTGACGGCATCCATGCCGTGCGCGAAGTCGGCTACCGCGCCGCCACTGACGCTATCCGGGCGCTGCTGTCTATCAAAGAATGGCGCGGCGATCTTAAACTTGAAGTATTGACCGAGGACATTTTCCTGCCTTATGCCCCGCTGACGCCGCTGGCGGACGCCGAACTGGAACTCGCCAAATGGGAGCCAAGGAAAGAGGAGTGGGGAACGCCGATGTGCGAATACAAACATAACAGTGCGGTCATTGAGGCCCATAAACAGCCATTGCTCAAAGGCAGAAATTTCACCCAGACGATTACCTGTCTCGGTCCGCTGGCGATCGTGCCGATGCCTGGCGAGATGTTCTCCGGAATTTCTCTCCGGATCAGACATGGCAGTCCATTCCAGTATACGCTTTGCTGCAGCGTCTCAAACGGTTCAATCAGTTATCTGCCGGCACGTGAAGCACGTCACCGCGGCGGTTACGAATGCTGGGTGGGCAGAGCCTGCAATGCATATCTGCTGGCGGACAACATTGACGATGCGCTGGTTGAGGAAAACTTGAAACTGCTGCGTAAAATTCCCGGATGCTGAGTTACTGCAGCGTTATCAATACTGTTTCCAGCGGTGACAATTCCTTTGCGCCAATGACTGGATTGCTGCACGAAACTGCACTGGCGGCGAAATTCACCGCCAGAATATGAATTTTGCCGTCCGCGCCTTTGATCTTAACAGCCTTTAATTCGTCATTGCCGGTTTCCAGCGGCTGCGCAGCGTTTACGCCGCCGCCAATACTAACCGCAAACGCCTGGTCAAACAGGAACGCATGCGCCGGATATTCCCGGTTGCCGGTGATGCAAGGATGGCATATTTCGTCACAGTAGAGGTTTCTGCCGGCACGTCCGTAGCTATTGCCGAAAACTTCAACCTGGCGGCAGCCGGGACGATGAATTGCCAGTCCGTCAATCCCGTAAATTCCGGCGATATGCGTCTGATTTTCGATGGTTATAGCATTTCCGGCGACAGCAACGGTTTCCTGCTGCTTGACCGCGCCTTCAATTGATACAGTTCTGCCGTCAAACCCGTAGTTTCTGGAATATCCGTTAAAGAGATCATTCGGTACATTATAAAACAAACCTTTGACTCTTTTAAGGATAATCCGGTTAAGCGTTTTTGCGCGCTGAAAAACAACCATTGTCGCATCATCGGGAAGCGCAAATACAGCAATATCCTCCCGGGCGGTGATTTCATCCGCCTGGCCTTCAGCCAGATGCGAATCCGAATGCCATTCCAGCCGGCCGGCAGTTTTGAAGCCGCCTGGGAATTTAGTATCCCGGTATTCCGTGACATCCGCGTAGTTGATCAGCCCCAGACCGGAGATTTCACCGGTCATGTTCCACCGCCATTCCGCCATGCCGGAGTCTGCGGCAGGCAGACACATTCCAGCCGGACGCTGCGCGGCTTTCCATACCCATGACGCCGCCCGCCGGTGTCCTTTTTCCAGCATTGCGCCATGAAACAGATCATTCCAGCCGCCGCAGGCAGGCGCGGAAACCAGCGGGGCGGCCGCCGCGAAATCATTGTATTTACGACGCCAGTAAGCGCCCATGGACAGTGTTACCGCGCGGTCGCCCTCAAGCCGCTGAAAATAGAGCGGCGATTTATCTTTGAACTCCGCCAGCCGGCTGCCGAGAAATGAACCGTCCGCATTGCCGTGCTGTTCCAAAGCGACCTGCTTCAACCAGCCCTCTTCCAGCGCCCTCGTGTCCTCGCCGTATTTATCTTTCATCAACAGCCACATCGGAATCGTGTAATCCTGACAGTAGCAGTAGCGCACCCGCGTGTCGCCGCCGATCCGCCACAATCTACCGTCGCTGAAAGTGCACAGCTTTATCAGCCGCCACAATTCCGGCACATGGTGATATAACGCTTCCGGAGCGGCAAGCCCGCGGCTTTTGCAGCTGAAATGCAGCATGGCGATATTGGACATGCAGATGACCATGTATCCGACATTCAGGTAACCGTGATGGTGCAATCCGTAATTCTCCGTGAAGTTCGGCCCGATATGCCGCTCCTTCAGCGGTTTTCCATCAATCAGCGTCATGCTTTCAGCGTCAGCCGGAACAGATATGCCGTTCAGCAAAAAGCTGTTCGCTTTTTCCAGATATTCGTTGCGGCGCGGAGCATCAGGATACATCATCGCAGTGCGGAACAGCACACAACCGTTCCAGATATTGCTTTCCGGTTTGTTTTTCCCCTTTGTCCCGTCAATTTCGGCGACGACCTCATAGCTGTCCAGATGCCAGTCGCTTTCGGCCAGCAGCATGTTCTTCAGCGCCTCGCGGTCATCCGGCGTCAAATATTCATCCAGCGCTTCAACCCCGTGCATCATCCGCTCAATGCACAGCGGGCTGATCCAGGTCAGCCCCCAGGACTCCCCGTCCAGCGCCTTTTCCGTTCCAGCGGAATGCGTCCGCAATGAGAAGCGCAGCAGCCGCAGCGCATAATCCCGCAACTGTCCGCGGGACATCCCGATTGCCGCCTCGTTCAACTCCGGATCTGACGCCAGCACGGCCAGCGCGGCAAACGTGGTGGTATTGGTCTGCTGCGACCAGTGTCCGTGATCACCGTAACCGCAGCAGGCTATATCGTCACGGCCGGGGGGGGAAGTACATTGCCCCGGACAATGATTTTATCCATTTCTGCAGCATTTCACGATAAACCGCGTTCAACGAATCCATGGTCATGTTCTCCTGTAATATGTTAAGCCAGCTGTCCGTCATATTAATAATTATATCTTTTCTTTACCCGGATTGAAATGGAGAAAAATCCTACTTTATTATATAATTATCTTAAATATCACATTATTTAACAATAAAACTAGTAATGAAATTAAATGCATCAATAATCGAAGAATCGATTGCCATGACGGAAAAGCTGCTGGGTATAAGTGTTACCGTGGTTGACAATCAGGGAGCGTTTCATACTCCTGCGGGAATGATTCTGTTTCCCGCGTC
>CAIMFA010000732.1 GCA_903840185.1 uncultured Lentisphaeria bacterium
GGTTGCCGGAGCGGCCCAGGCCTGTTATCCTGACTTACAGTTCCTGCAACCTGAACGGGGTTAACCTTTTGTGCATTATCGCGAACTTCCTGTTCTTTGCAGAACTGTGCAAAAGCCTCTTCCTCCTGCTTAAACTTCTTGACAATACTCGCAGCCTCACCCGATCCAAACAGGTTCAGGTTTTCATCTGTCAGAAACATAACCGCCCCGATTAGACCGACGATTACGAAGAACGCAATCATAAAGTGCATTTTTCTGCTCCATATTAAAAAATTCGTGATAATATATTATAGCAATCATTTCTTAGAAAAACAAATTCATCTCGGAATACACGGTCAATAACTAATCCTTTTCCAGTTTCTCGATAGTGGCAACATAACCGGACCAGCCCTTCACGATACCGCTTACAGCAGGATCGGAGGGATTGTTCTGACTGCCGGAACTGCTGCCCGTGCTGGACGGGCTGTCATTCGAAGTCTGGCTGTCCTGACTGCCAGCCTGCGGGCTGCCATTCAACGGCTGAGGCTGTTTTACGGCATAACTTCCGGAGTTCAACGTCGGCCCGCTCCGTAAATTAAGCGGCGGCCCGAAAGGATGAGACAGCATCCGTATTTCTGTGCGCGGACCAAAAGGGTGCGGGGTCATTTTCAAGCTGGAAGCACGTCGCAAAGCAGGACGGATACTCTCCCGCGCTTTGACTTCCTGGCTGAATTGCTGAAAGCGGGCTTGCTCCTGCTGCTGCTGTTTGGCATATTTCGAGGCGTTTTCCAAAGAATTAAGCATGCGGTAGCTTTTGAACATACAGCCGATCATCGTTATCCCGATGACCATGACTATCAGCATATTGAGTGATGCGCGCATATTTCTCCCCGTAAAAATAATCCATAGAGTTTATTATATACTCTGAAAGCATATTTTTCCACAGGAAATACTGTCGCGTCAACTCAATAAACACAATAAACGCAGATACTTTAAGCTCTATTTCGCGCTAGCTTTAGACTTGGACTTGCTTTTGTGTCTGCTTATAAAGTCATCGATCAACGCCCGGGAAATGCTTCCCTCGGCGGGGATTTCCGGGAGCGCATCGGCGGTAAACCAGTCCGCTTCAGTGATCTCGCTGCCATCCGGGCGAATCTCGCCTGATTCATGCTCAGCTGTAAAGCCCAGCATCAGGGAATTCGGGAAAGGCCATGACTGACTGTCAAAATACTTGATATCACGCACATTGATTCCGACTTCCTCAAGCACCTCGCGGCGGACACAGTCCTCAAGGGATTCTCCGGCTTCAACGAAGCCGGCAATGGTGCTGAAAAGACCGGGACGGAAATTCCGGTTATGGGCCAGCAATATTTTATCTTCATGCAGGACGGAGACTATCACGGCCGGACATATTTTAGGATAATGGGCAGCGCCGCATTTGACGCAGACCACCGCGGGTTCCACCGGGCTGAGCTTCGTGGCGGTGCCGCAGTTATTGCAGAACTTGTGGGTATTTTTCCAGGCCAGCAATTGAGCAGCCCTGGATGCGGCCGCAAAACCGCCCTGATCAAAAAGTTTGATGGCGTCCCGGAATTCCATCTCACAGAAATTTTCAGGAACTTTCAAATCATCATTGATCATCACGCCGAAACATTGCCGGTCGTCAAGTGTCCCCATGCTCATGAATTCAAGGCCGGGCAGTCCGCTCACTTCAAGTCCGGAAAGAAATTTAACCGGCTCAGCCGAGCGCAAATAAATGCGTCTTTTTTTGAAAAGCAGAACAATTGCGTTTTCAGGACAGGAGGAAGTGCATTCCGATGCTGTTGCTAGTGAGAATTTCATTTTTCAGTAGTCTCCTTTATGTTAAAAAATCTAAAAGCATTAGCGGTGGTAATATCGGCAATGTCCTCCACCGGACATCCCCGAAGCGAAGCAATCTTTTCGGCGACCTTGATCAAATAGCCGGGATTATTGGTTTTTCCCCGGTAAGGCACCGGGGCCAGATATGGCGAATCGGTTTCAATCAGCAGCCGGTCATCCGGGATTACCCGGATATTTTCATGAATATTCACCGCTTTGGGAAAAGTAACTATTCCGGTAATGCCGATAAAAGCCCCCAGTTCCAGAAACTTTTCCGCCCAGGCGGGAGTCCCGGCAAAACAGTGTACCACAAACCTCCCGCCGGAACGCGCAAAGTCCTGGAGCAGAGTATAACATTCGGCATAAGCATCAAACTTGTCATCCTTGTCCCGGCAATGGACTATCGCCGGAAGCTTCCAGTCCAGGGCAAGCGCCAGAAACTTCTCGAAGACTGCATACTGTATCTTCTTTTCCGAATTCTCATAGTAAAAATCAAGGCCAAGTTCTCCAACCGCCGCCAGTTTCGGATGACCTTTAAATTTGTCGAACATGGCGATATCATGAGCATATTCAGACGCGCTGTGGGGGTGCACGCCGGCGGCAAACCACGCGCATTCTATGCATTCGGCAAACAACTGCGCCTTGCCGGATTCATCAAAATTTGCGCCGGCCGCCAGCAGCCAGGCCAGTTCCGGCGTTTTCACGGCGGCCAGATATTCCTCCGGCGAAACATCACCGTAAAAGTGAAAATGTGTATCAAAGAGTTCCATCAACATTCCTGTCTGCGTTTTTCCAAGATCATATAAGAATTTGAATAATATAACCGCAAAAGTGAAAATGTGAAGAAATCCGGTATAGAGATTTGCAGAAAATATGCTATATTATCCGGATATTCATATTATTTTAATGGTTTTACGGGGGCAATGTGGCTATAAAGCGCATCAACGAAATCGCGGACAGCTATGATATTATTGTCGCGGGAGGCGGCCTCGGCGGCCTTACCGGGGCGAATATCCTGGCGCGGAACGGCTATAAAGTTCTGCTGACAGAACAGCATTTTCAGCTAGGCGGACTGGCTACATACTTCCGCCGCAAACAGCATATCTTTGACGTGGCGCTGCACGGATTTCCCGTCGGCATGAAAAAGACGCTGCGTAAATACTGGTCAAAAGAGATGGCGGAACACATCACGCCGGTTAAAAGCATCCGTTTCGACAATCCTCAATTCAGTCTGGAAACCGATTTCACCGAGACCGATTTCACTCAGAAACTGGTCAGCGTTTTCGGCTTGAAGCTGGAAACCGTGCAGGCATTCTACCGGGAACTGGCCGGCATGAATTTCTATGACGAAAACAATATGACCAACCGCGAACTGTTTGAAAAATACTTCCCCGGCAGAAATGACGTCGTGCGGCTGCTGATGGAACCGATAACTTACGCCAACGGCTCCACACTGGACGAACCGGCCATCACTTACGGGATCGTCTTCAGCAACTTTATGAGCCAGGGTGTTTACACTTTTACCGGCGGTACCGACCTGATGCTGGACATGATGGCGAATGAACTGGAAAAAAACGGAGCCCACCTCATCAATCGCGCCAAGCTGGAAAAGATCAATCTGAAGGACGGCAAAGTCTGCGGCGCGGTGATTAACGGCAGGGAAATAAAATGCCGGGCGGTGCTGTCCAACGGCAATATTTTAAATACCATTCATGAATACATCGGCGATCAGAACTTCTCGGAGAATTATCTGGATAAAGTGCGCAAAGTCAGGTTGAACACCAGCAGCTGCCAGGTTTACATCGGTCTGAAACCGGGCGAGAAGATTGATTTTATCGGCGACCTGCTTTTTACCTCCACCTGTCCTGACTTCTCGCCAAACAAACTGATCAGCAAAGATGTCACCAGCAGGACTTATTCGGTTTACTATCCCGAGATACGTCCCGGCAGCAACGATTATACCGTGGTAGCCTCCATGAACGCGCGGTTCGAAGACTGGGCCAGCCTCCCGGAAGCAGAATATCTTCAGGAGAAGCAGAAACTGATCGAAACCACGCTCGATTCTCTGAATAAATATATCCCGGGCATCAGGAATAAGATCGATTATACCGAAGCCGCGACTCCATGCACTTTCCGGCGTTACACCCTGCACGGCGGCGGTTCGTCATTCGGCACTAAGTTCGAAGGTCTTGAAGTCAGCATGAAACTGTCGGAGGAAATCGGCGGAGCATTTCATGCCGGTTCGGTCGGCATCATCATGTCCGGCTGGCTCGGTGCCGCCAACTACGGGGTGATCGTAGCGCATAACATTGACAAGTACCTCAACTCATAGCCTGCCCGATGTGCCGCAGTAATTTATCCAGCAGATAATCGGAGTCCAGGTCATTTTCGAGCCGATGCCGTATCACAAAATCCGGTTCTTTCGCGATAGTGATAAACTGCGCTTTTTTCACCAGATTATAGAAAAATGACGCATCATCCGGCTGGATGGACTTTGCTGTCGTGAAATAATCCAGATCAATATCCAGAACAAAAGGGCATTCCGTCAGGCAATTAATTCCAGAGCCCGCCGCCATTGTAGCTGCAGCCGCAAACTTATCCATCAGAAAGCCAGACTCAAGGATACGGTTTGCGCTTTTAATCACGGAACCGCCTGTATTGATGATGAAAATTCCGTTTTCCGGCTCCTCGTAAGTGTACGGCGGCAGCGGCGGCGGGAGTTTCATGCGCTTCATCACGCCCTGAGGACTTTCATCCTCCCAATACTGTCTTTCCTGTACCGACCAGGTGGTATTACCCTCAAACGAAAAAACAAACACTTTTTTAATGATTCCCGCCTCTATGGCGTAATCAATATGCTCATCGTTTCTTAATTTCTTTACCGTCTCAGCAAGACTATCGTCATCGCCATAAGCGGCGGCACTGCTCATCTCACGGCGCAATATTGCGGCATTCCGCTTATCCTGTCCGGACGCCGAAAACGCGTAATGCAGAAATGCCGGCCGGGTGTCAGTGTGATAGTCGAAAGTGAGCAATACAAAAGGCCGCGTTGTTTTTCGCCGCTCGATAGCCCATGGCATCAGCGCCTGATGATGTTCATCGACGATATAAACGGCTTTCCCGCCAATCATCTTTACGGTATATTCCATACCTTGCCTTATATCAACGCCTGTTATCAAGCGTTAAATCTGCGTCTTGCCGAACACGTTGATAACTCTCACACCGCTAATCAAGTCATGCGGGGCGCGACCAAAAATATAAACGAAAAACGGCGCGATAATACCAAGTACCATCATCAGAACGGTAAACAGGAAAGCACGATATAAATAAACTTCGCTGATGTCGTTTTTCGTAATAAAGATCCCCCAGAACCACATGCCGAAAGTCTGAGCAAAATATCCCAGCGTCACGCCGAAATAAATCATAACCAGGCAAAGGGCGATTACCGCGGTAACAGTATATATGCCTTTGAGCGTTACGGTCTGAATCCAGCGGGCCTCGTTTTCCGCACCGCTCAGACAAATGTAACTTTTCCCGTTTTTAATGTCCTCCCAGCGCGCGCCCTGGATGTAACCGGCCGATTCACAGGCTTTGGTGCATGGCGGAGACTCCGCTTTCAGGTTATCGAGAACCGTTACCCTTTTCACTGGTTTCTCGGGTTCCGCCTGCACCGGTTTTTCTGCAGCCGGAGCCTGTGCCGGAGTTTCCACTACCTCGGCAACTTGTTTTTTATCGGCGGAGGGAGAGACTACCACCTTTTTAACTTTAGCCGCAGCGGCGGACGGCGGGGCTGAAACATTCTTAGCGTCAGGAACCGCCTCCTGAACAGGAGCTTCTTTTTCTTCCGGCGGAGCTAAAATATACTGCTGCGGCAAAACTGAAACGGAGTTGTCTGTCTTATCGCCGGCATACGAATAGGCATAATAACTGGCAATGGCAAACAGCGGCAGGAACAGGACAACTGACAAAAATCCAAAATCAAAAATAAAAGCCCAGATACGCGATGACGCATTTGCCGACTCCGGGGCATGCTGGTAAGTAAAAGAAGTCTTCTCCTGCTTGGCTTTCTTGAAAATTGATTTTATCGAACTGACAGAAGCAAGATTCTGCTGTATCTGTCCGGTGGTTTCTTCAAGACGCTTTGCCTGCCGGCCCAGGTTTTCTTCAACAAAATCCAGTTCGGCAACGGTTTTCCATTTCCCCAGCAGAGAGTTTCTTATCGGGGTATCGCTGTTGACCCGGTCCTCATCAATCCATTTTTTCAGGGTATCCTGGTCAACAGGGCCATGCTCATTGCCTTCAATATCTTTTATTATGAATTCCATTTTGCGCCCGTTTTTAAGTTATAAAATTTTCAGCATTAATAAGTCTAGATGAATTAAAAGAAAATTCAAATGCAGTTTTTGAAAAACCTGCGCGGCGATTGAGATTGCAATAGATAATTTTTAGGGTAGATTATATTGTGTTATATTTTCAACATTATGGAGCATGGCAGATGGATATTAAAAAATACCTGATTCAAAATAAGATATTGACAGTTTCCGCGGGCATCGCAATCTTTGTTTCTCTGGCCCATATCCTCTTTTGTGCCGACGTGTTCAATGACATAGCCGGATCTTACGGTCCGATGGCCGGCGCGTTCGGCTCCGGAGACTGGGAATGCGCCTTCCCTGAGAATGTGCCTCCGCTTCTCCCTTCGCTGGCAGGAATTTTCTGTATTTTTGGGATTAACACCCTTACGGCATTGATCATTGTATCAAGTCTGTTTTACATCCTGGCGATTTTCCCGTTATATCATTTGCTAAAGTTATATCTTAAACCGGAATACGCGGCATTCGGCTGCCTGCTCTATGTTACTGCTCCGAAAATTATCCGGTTCAGCTGCACCGGCCTGCCGGATGCCGGGAGAAATTTCTTCCTCATCACTGCTGTCTGGCTGCTGCTCAGCTATTTCAGGAAGAACAACGCCATGAAACTGCTGTCTCTGGCATTATGCCTGAGCGGTCTGGTTCTGGTCAGGGCAGAGGGAATCATTTATCTGCCGCTGTTTCTGGTCTGGTTTATTGTGATGCATTACCGCACCAGAGGGGCTGCGCCGTTTTCAACCAGCACATTTGCACTGTTGAAAAAAGTGGCGATTGTCACGATCCTTCTACTGATTGTCGTTTCGCCGCGAATGTATCAGGTGTATAATCTTACCGGCATTCCGGCGATTGACTCCAGGCAGTCAGATGTTATTTCCGCACTGCGGGATTACAGCCTGCCGGTAATTGAAAGCGACGATGCCATTGTCCTGCCATCTCCGGGAGCCAAGCCATATAATGTGGTCATTTCCAGGCTGCTCGTGCTGCTGGAATGTTTCTGCAGCGGCAGTTACGAACTGTATCTGGCTATGGCGGTCATCGGTATTCTGCTGTTAAGAAAGCGGAACGCGATTACGCTCGAACACTGGGTGCTCTTAAGTTTTGTCATTTGCAATGCGATGATATTCTTTGTGATCGTGATGAGTGAAAGATTTTTTAACGTCAATACCATGCTGCTGATGCCGTTTACGGTAATGGCCTGCCTGGCTGTATATGATTTCCTTCGTTCAAAAGGCTTGCGTCAACCCGCCATGCTCGCGGTTACAATCCTGCTCTCAGCTCAAGTCTGCGCCGGGGCAAACAATGCTTTCAGTCTCAAGCAGAATGACAGAGCCAAAGTCGGTAAATGGATAATGGAAAAACAGACCACGCTGCTTCAGGATACCGGCAAAAATGATATTGCCAGAAAACTCGTCATTCTGTCCGACAAACCGCAATATGCATTCTGGTCAAACGCTGAATGGGCTAAATCAACCGGAAAAAAAGGCCAGGAACTGCCGCCGCTGGAAGTGCTGCAGGCACAGAATGTTGATATTGCCGTCGTCGGCAAGGAGGATTCCAGCATTTATCTCCAGGTTATCAAGTCTCCGCATTTCAAGCAGATACTGACGCCGTTCAGTGACAATACCGGCGTTTTTCTGTTTATTCCGGACAAAACCGCGCCTGACTATGTGCCGTCTGACGATGTCAGCGATGATGATTCAAAAGACAAACCGCAGAATATGTCAGGCGGAGGCAAAGCTGCTCCTCAATCCGATCAACCATGAAAATAAATCCGCTTTACGACCGGATATTTTTACGGCGGACGACTGAATAAAGGAGTTTGCGGAGATGCAGGAAACCGCCCTTTTCATCAGCATTTTAATCCTGATCGCGCTGATTCTTTTTTCAGCGTTCTTCTCCTGCTCGGAAACGGCGCTGTTTTCGCTCAGCCGCGCCAGACTGCTGAACTACAGGAAAGAGAGATCCGGCACCCGCAAAACAATCGTTGAACTCCTTGACTCCTATCATACGACGCTGATTACGCTGATACTGGCCAACATGTTTGTCAACACCGGCATCGCCATCGTCAACGAACATATCATGGCAACCGCCAGGCTCGGCGCATGGACCACGCGGATACTCTCAATCTTCATCACCGTGGTCATTCTCCTGATTTTAGGAGAAGTCATCCCCAAAACCTTCGCACTGATCAACTCCGAGAAAGTCTCGGATAAAGTCGCCCTGCCCGTGTTCGTAATCAAACGCCTGCTCAGTCCGGTCGTGCTGCTGGTGGAAAAAGCGTCTTCATTCATTCTTGACCTGGTCGGCAGAAAGCAAACAGTGCCGCTCACGGCGGATGAATATTCCTCCTATCTGGAAATGGCCGGAACTTCCGGGGCTTTTTCACCGGCGGAAATGCAGCTGCTGAATACCGCGCTTGAACTGCGCGAAAAGCAGGTCGCTGAAATAATGACCGGCAGAATCGAAACCTGCACCATCGCCCGGGATCTGCCTCCTGAAGAAGTGGTCAGTATCATCCGCCGCGAAAAGCGCGAGTTCTTTCCGATTGTGAAGCATGATATTGACGATACCGAGCATTTTTTGTCCGTCAGGGGATTTTTTCTGCTGCCAGAGGAGGAGCGCCGCCAATGGGCGCACAGCAGCGGCGTATTTTCCGCCATATCCATCCCTGACAGCACTTCGCTGACCCTGGCCCTGACCTCCATGCGCCGCAGGAAGATCCCCGCCGCGCTGGTCGTGGACGAATATGGCCGGGTTGCCGGCATGATTACTTCCAAGGACATATACGCCGTCATGGTCGGGAATATCACCGGCCCGTACAACGCGCCGGACTTTGACATACAGCAGCTGAATGAACACGCATGGATCATCGACGGCATGATGCCGCTGTACACTTTTGAGGAAACGTTCAAAGTCGATATCCCCGATGAATTCGAATCCAATACGCTGAACGGGCTGTTCTGCGAAGTTATCGGCAGGATCCCCGCTGACGGCGACGAAATAACCGTGGCCGGCATTAAAATGCACGCGGAGAATGTCGAACATCACTGCGTGAAACGCATGCGCATTGAACTGCTTAACCCGGAGGAGGAATCATGATTTATCTTTTCTCCGGACTGATTCTGGCAGTGCTCCTGCACTCATTTTTCTGCGGCTGCGAAATCGGCCTGATATCTTCACAGAAACCGCGCATCCGCTCGCTGGTCAGGAAAGGCTCGCGCGGCGCCGCCATCATTGAATTCTTTCTGGAACGTCCGCATCTGATGCTGGCAACCATCCTGATCGGCGTCAATATCGCGCTCAGTATCGCCGCCAGTCTGGCGAAAGAGATTGCGCTGGAATGGGGCTTCCAGGACAACTGGGCGACGATGTTCATAACCGCATCAATCCTGTCTGTCATCCTGCTGATATTCGAAATCGTTCCGAAAGACTGGTTCCGCCAGGCTCCCGAAGAGCGCTGCGTCCGTTTCGCCGGACTGTTCTACGCGTTCTACTTCGTCCTGTCGGTGCCGGCTAAACTGCTGGCTGAATTTACCGCCTGGCTCATCAATACTTTTTCCAGCCAGTCGAAAAGAGCGGACAACGCCAAACTACTGCTCAAAGAGGACTTCCGCATCCTGCTGCGGGACAGCGAAAACGCCGGGATAATTGAAAATGAGGCGGCGGAAATCATTGACCGCTCCCTGGACTTCTACAACCTGCGTGTCGGCAGCATCATGATCCCGATAAGCAAGGTAAAAACGGTTCCGGCCGAAGCCACAGTCCGCGAAGCCGTCGAACTCTGCCGCCGGCACCGCCTGTCACGCCTGCTCATTAAAAATGCCAATCTCACGGATGCCAACCAGCAGTACAGCACCATTTTCAGCATCTATGACGCCATCTTTAAACTGGA